>CAITOD010000755.1 GCA_903893935.1 uncultured Sphingomonadales bacterium | reverse complement strand
GGGGCAAGACCGCAAGGACCTCAACCCGTTCTATTTTGCGCTGCTCGGCAGCACGTGCGCGGCGGCGGCCGCGCGCGGCTTCGAAGTGCTGGTGTCGTTCCAGGACAGCCCGGCCAATTACTGGGGGCATTATCAGGAACGCCGCAAGGCCGATGGTCTGGTGGTGATCGGCACCAGTGAAAACACCGAAGCCTGGGACTATTTCGGCACGCTGACCGAAGGCACGCACTGGGTGTGCTGGGGCGCGCCGAGCGATGCCTTCCCCTGGGTGCGCAGCGACAACCATGCCGGCGCGACGCTGGCGACGCAGCACTTGCTTGAACGCGGCTATCGCCATCCGGTGTGCCTGGGATCGGAAACCTCGCCGCAGCGCCAGTTCAAGGAACGCTATGACGGCTATGCCGCGGCGATGGCCGAAGCGGGGCTGGAGCCCTTTTTGCAGCGCATCGAACGCGGGCTGCCGCGCGAGGAACAGGGCCGCCGCGCCGCCGCCGCGCTGATCGACAGCGGCCGGCCGTTCGACGCGGTGTTTGGCGTCAGCGACGAAATCGCGCTCGGCGCGCTCAAGGAACTGACCACGCGCGGGTATCGCGTCCCCGAACACGTCGGCGTGGTCGGCTTCGACGGGGTACGCG
Organism: uncultured Sphingomonadales bacterium; assembly: GCA_903893935.1. Classification (GTDB taxonomy): domain Bacteria; phylum Pseudomonadota; class Alphaproteobacteria; order Sphingomonadales; family Sphingomonadaceae; genus Novosphingobium. The sequence continues at coordinate 1,349 of CAITOD010000755.1, read as the reverse complement.
CCGGGTCGTGGTCGAACCCGCAGCTGACCACGGTCGAAAGCGATTTTGAAGTCGCCGGATCGCTGCTGGTCGACCGCCTGATCGCCACCATCGGCGGCGAAGCGCCCTCGCCGCGCCGCGTGCCGGTGCGGCTGGTGGTGCGCGGCTCGACGCGCACGGACCAGACAGCTTGAAGCGCGGCGCCGCCGCCAGCATTGGAAAACAGGACACCATGAGCATCGCCAATCAACCGAATTTCGTTGTGAACCTGATCCGGTCGCGCGCCGGGCGGCGCGTGTTCGCGCTGCCGCTGCATCTGCGGCGGCGCTGGCTGGCGGCACAAAGTGCGACCACCGACAAGCTGCTCGCCGATCTCTCCGCCATGCTGGTGGGCGAAGTGACGCTGCAGGTCGCGCAGTTCGACGCGAAGTACAGTATCGATCCGCGTTCGCATCTGTTCATGCGCGTGGCCAAAGACCGCAGCTACGAGCCCGATCTGTGGGCCATCATGCTGAAATACATCGACAAGGATCGCGATTTTCTCGATATCGGCGCCAACATCGGCTTTTTCTCGGTCGGCGTGGCAAAGCGGCTCGACAAAGGCCGCGTGCTGTCGGTCGAACCGATGCCCGAAGTCTACGACCGGCTTAGCCGCAATGTCGCGGGCAATGGCCTGAGCGACAAAGTGATCCTGTTTAACGGGGCGCTGTCGGACCGCGAGGGCGAAGCGCACATCCAGTATATTCCCGGCATGGAAGAATATTCATCGCTCGGCGATGTCCGCCATCCGGCGGTTTCGGGCAAGACCGCTTTGACCGTAACGGTCCCGACCCGCAAGCTCGACGATCTGGTCGCGCAGCATGGCCTGTCGCCGGCGCTGATGAAAATCGATGTCGAAGGCGCTGAAGCGCTGGTCTTTTCAGGCGCGCAGCATTTGCTGCGCGAGTTCAAGCCGGTGATCCTGTCGGAACTGTCCAACGCGCTGCTGAAACCGATGGGATCGAGCGTGCAGGAAATTGTCGGCCAATTGCGCGGGGCAGGCTATCGCGTGATCGATCCGACCAACCCCTCGATCGAGCCGGGCAGCCAGGATTTCGGCGAAATCCTGTGCCTGCCCGAAAGCATGAGCTGACAGGGCGCCGTCGCTGTCGTCACCCCGGACTTGATCCGGGGTCCCGCTGTTGTTTGCCGGCAAGTTAGAGTGATTTCGAGTGAAATGGAACATTTCACGGCTCGGAAATCACGGTAAAACAAAAATCTAGACCGCGATTTTGATTCAATCAAAATCGGACAAGGTCTAGGCGAATGATGCGCGCCGGTTCAACGTGCGCCACCAAGCCCACGATGGATGCCGGATCAGCTCCCATAGC
>CAITOD010000754.1 GCA_903893935.1 uncultured Sphingomonadales bacterium | reverse complement strand
GGGGCCAGAATGCCGTTGGGATCGAGCGCATCCTTGATCCGCTCGTTCATCCGGCGCAGCGCGTGGTTGTTGAAATCGTAAGTGTCCATCACCGTGTCCATCCAGCCGAGATGGGTGCGGTATTCACCGTAACCGGCTTTGGCGGTTTCGCCGATCAGCGCGTTGAACAGCTTTTTCATATTGGCGATCTGTTCGGGCTGGTCGCGATCGAACATCAGCATGTTGATATTGGTGGCAAACCGCCCGCCGATGGTAAAGCTCGCATAGAAATCGACATCGTGCGCGGCGATGATCGCGCGGCTGCGCTTCAATTGCCCCATGACATGCTCCGATGTCGCGGGCACCACGGGCGAAAAGCCCATGTGCGCGCCGCGCCCGCCGACCCAGTCGCTCATCTGCAGCGGCACCGCCGAAGGCACGCCCATGGTGGTGTCGATGGCATTCATCGGATCGCCGCTGTGCCACCAGTGCTCGGCGGGCGGTGCGGCCAGATGGCGCGCCATTGCCGCGCGCACCACATCGGCTTTGGCGCGCACCACCGGTTCGTCGCCGTAGAGCCGCAGCGCGACTTGCCAATACCCGAGCTTGTATTGCGCCAGCAGTTCCTTGACCCGCCATTCGGGAATGGCGCCCGGCTTGTCCCAGAAATCGTTGCGCTGGCCTTTGAGCACCATTTTGCCCAGCCAGCTCGGGATGAACACGTTCTGATCAACCGTTCCGGCGATCTTGAGCGGGGCGATCGTGTCGATCACCCAGCCGATGTCGTCTTCGTTGGGAATGTCGAACACCAGTTCGAGCGATGTAGCGGGCGCGGGCTGGAGCCACAGCCCGGCGCGGGTCACCACGCCCAGGCTCGACTGGGTAAACGCCAGGTCGAATGTCGGGCCAAAGCTCAGCGGGTGCAAGTGCCAGGCATGATTGCCGGTCATCGCCCCCATCCCGGTGCGCACCACATCGCCATCGGGCAGCACCACTTCGAACCCGCACAGATTGCGCGCGTGAAGGCCATACGGCGTATAGCCGATGCCGTGTTCGAAGGCATTGCCGAGCACCGAGCCCCAGGCATTGCCCGGCACCGACAGCCACAGCGGCAGCTTTTCGCGGTTGATCGCCTCGTAGAGATCGAAGAAGCTGACCCCGGGTTCGAGCACGCAGGTGGCCAGCCGCGCGTCGATATCGATGATCCTGTTCATCCGCCCCAGATCGAGCACCACGCTGCCCGCCATGCGCGGCGCCGCCGTGCCATAGCCGAGGTTCTTGCCGCGCGAGACCGGCCACAGCGGGATCTTGTGTTCGTTGGCGAGCCGCACCACCGCCTGCACTTCGGCGACCGAGGCGGGCGCCACTGCGGCCGATGCCGGCCACTGTTCGGAAGGGCCGGGGGCATAGATATCGGCATAGGCATCGCGATCGCTGTCGGTTGCGAGCACCCAGTCCTTGCCGACCGCGCCGGCAAACGCGGTCAGCGCCGCATCGAAAGCTTTTGGTCCGACGCGCGGAGGCAGCACCAGTTTCATGCGACAGGTTCCTTCAGTAATTCGACAGGATGGCAATGCTCGGGCTATCGAGCGGCAGGCCTTTGCGCTGCTTTTCCAGGTCTTGCGCGCGCGTGCGCGCTTGCTGGTCGATCAGCCAGGCGTGGATGGCATCGGCGTCACCGGGCGAAAGCGCATCGTCCCAGCGCGGCATGCCCGCCGCCTGGTATAGCCCTTCGAGCACGATCTGGCGGAACGCGACATGCGTGGCCTCGCTCATCCGCCGCAAGTCGGGCGTGATCGAGCGCGGCTGGTTCGAATGGCACAGCGCGCAACCGGTGGTGAAATAAAGCGCCTGGCCGCGCGCGATGGTCGCTGCGGTCACCCCGGCGGCTTGCGGCGGCGCGGGCGGCGCCACTTCGAGCGGGGGCAGCGGCGGCGGGATCGGCACGCTGCCGCCATCGAGCCGGAACACCAGCAGCCGGCCCATATTGCCGCGCTGATAGGCCGCCGAATAGCGCGGCACATAAGGATAGCCGCCACCGCCCCACGCGGCCATGACCGCGATATATTGCACGCCATGCAGCCGATAGGTCATCGGCGCGGCCATGATCGCGGTGCCGGTGGCAATCGTCTTGAGCAAGGCGCCCGTTTTCGCATCGAGCACGCGCAAGTCGCCCGCGATCGTACCGTGGATCACCAGCCCCGATCCGGTTGCCAGCACCCCGGCGCGATCCTGCCAACCGCCTGTTGGATCGGACCACACCGTGCGCCCGGTCAGCGGATCGATCGCGCGAATATCGGCATGCGCGGGATTGTGCAGCACGTCTTGCCAGGCGGGCAGCGCCTTGACCGCGGATTGCACCGGGGGCGGCAGCGTGGGCAGCGCCTGGGCGAGATCGGGGGTGAAAATCAGCGCCGCACCGGTGTTGAGGCCTTTGGCGGCATAGGGCTTCGGCCCCGGCGGGACGAAAATCAGATTGCCCATGTCGAGCACCGCGCCATACCACAGCCCGGTCGAACGGTCATAGGCGCCCGGATGCCAGTTGCGCGCGCCAGGTGTCGCCGGAAACACGATTTTCGGCCCGGCCGACACATCGGCCGCCGGATCGAGCGTGGGCAGGCCGGTCGTGCGATCGATCGCCTTGGCCCAGTTCACCCGCACGATCGGATTGGCGCGCAGCACTTCGCCGCTGGCGCGGTCGAGCGCGTAGAAAAAGCCGTTCTTGGGCGCGTGCAGCACGACCGCGCGGTCGCGGCCGTCGATTGTCAGGTGCGTCAGGATCATCGGCGCGGTGGCGTCGTAATCCCACTGATCCTCGGGGCTTTCCTGATAGAACCAGCGCATCCGCCCGGTTTTCGGATCGATCGCGACAATCGACGAGACATAGAGATTGCGCCCGCCGCGCGGGCTGCGCAGTGTCAGGCTGTAAGGTTCGGCATTGCCGGTGCCGACCAGCACGAGCCCGGTTTCGGAGTCATAAGCAATCGCATCCCACGGCGATCCGCCCGCGCCCATGTCCCAGCGGCTGGCCGGGTCCCAGGTCTTGACCGCAGCTTCGAGCTCGGGGCTTTCCTGCGGGCCTTGCGCGGGATCGTGCGGAGTCAGGTGAAACCGCCAGCGCAGCGCGCCGGTGCGACGGTCGTAGGCGCTGACATAGCCGCGCGCGTCATAGTCCGATCCGGCATTGCCCAGCACCACCACATCGCCGGCGATTTCGGGCGCGCCGGTCGAATTGGTGCCGCGCCGATGGTCCTCGATCGTATCGACTTTCCAGACCACCGCGCCGGTGCGCGCATCGAGCGCATAGAGCCAGCCGTCGAGCGCACCGACATAGACCAGCCCATCGGCGAGCACCACGCCGCGATTGGCCATGTCGCAGCACACCGACCGGTTGACCTGCATGTCGATCACGGGTTCGAACCGCCACAGCTCGCGGCCGGTTGCGGCGTCGAAGGCATAGACGCGGCCGGCGACCCCGCTGGTGTAGAGCACCCCGCCGACCATCACCGGGGTCGCTTCGAGCACGCGGTCGGTGCCGAGTTCGGCCTGCCAGGCAAGGCCCAGACGCGCCAGATTGCCGGGGTTGATATCGGTCAGCGGCGAAAAATGCGTCTTGCCCGGATCGCCGCCGGGGCTGGGCCACTCTATGTCAGGAGGGGCCACATCGCGAGGCGCCGCGCCCATCAGCGCAAGCGCAGCCAGGCCAAACCATACGGGTTTCACGCCATCGCATCCCACGGGCTGGGCATGCGATAAGGCACGGTGATGAAATTGGCCTCGATCTGGCAGATCATGGCGTGATCGATCTTGAACAGTTCGGAAATATAGAAGCTGTGCGGGCGCCGCACCGGGCTTTTGACCGTGCGCCCGTCGGTCAGCTGATACGTATCGAGCCGGCCCGAATGGTCGATGAACCCGAACGCCAGCACCAGCCCGCGCTCTTCGTCGACCAGCGGAAACCGCCGCGCGCGCAGCGCATCGTCATAGCGATAGTTGCCCATGCGGAACTGCGCCTCGCAGCCCAGCGCCGAGACCGGCACGATTTTGGCAAAATCGGGGTTGTTGGTGGTCTGCACGCCGTTCTCGACACGCTGGCAATCGGGGTGGAAGCGCGTGTGGAGCGTGCCGTCGTTCAATTGCAGCGTGTCGAAATAGCCGTTCGACAAGTCCACCATCGTCTCGCGCGACGACGGTGCGACCGCATCGGCTTCGAGGATCGGTTTGGTCCAGTATCGCGGATTTTCAAACTTGATGCCGCTGTCCGACTGGCGGACCACCACCATTTCCGCTTCGGCCACCGCGCCGGCTGCGTCGAGCTTGAGCCGCAACGTGAATCCCGATTCCTCGATTGCCTCGATCACCGTGCCGAAATAGCCGACCTGGCGCGTCTGCGGGTCGGCAAAGCGCAGCGCATAGTCGCCCAGACCAATGATCGTGCCCCAGACGCCATCGCCCACCTCGAGCATGACATTGTTTTCCGACACGCGCGCGTCCGGCGCCCATTCTACCCCGGATGCGTCTCCGGCACGCAGCGCGGCCAGAAAGCGGTCGAGCGCGGCGTAAAGCGCCTGCCGGTCCATGATCTCTCCCGAAATTGTCCTTGCAGCTTTTGCAAAGCCTGCGCATCTTCGTATCAAATGTTAGAAACGAAGCAAGCGGGAAAGGACTGCACCGAATGGCCCGTTCACCGGTCGAGGCTGCCAATCTGGCGCATGTGCTCGCGATGTACCAGGCGGTGCTGATCGCGCTCGATTCGTCGCGGGTCGATCAGTTTATTGCGCAGCATTATGTGCAGCACAGCTCGCTGGCCGAACCCGGTCTGGACGCGCTCAAGCGCTGGCTCGACGACCGGCGCGCGGATTCGCCCGAGGCGCAGCAGACCATTCACCGCGCCTTTGCCGATGGCGATCATGTGATAGTCCACGTCCATGTGCGACGCTGGCCGGGCGATCGCGGGCTGGCGGTGGTCGATATCTTCCGGCTCGAAGCGGGCATGATCGTCGAACATTGGGACGTCATCCAGGTAGTGCCGGAGCATCCGGTCAATCGCAATTCGATGTTTTGAGCACGAGCCCGAAAATGGCGCACCACAATACCGTTCAACCTGTTCCGGAGAAATCGGCCAATGCCAGTACCATGTTCTGACCGCACGCGGTTTCGCGACAAGGCAGTGGTTATCCTGGGCGGCAACGCCGGGATCGGGCTGGCAGCGGCCGAACTGTTCGCGGCCGAAGGCGCGCGGCTGGCGCTTACCGGGCGCAATGGCGAAACGCTCGCGGCCGCAGGTGCGGCAACCGGCGCGATCACGCATGTGGCCGATATGGGCGATCCGGCGGCAAATGGCGCCGCGCTCGATGCGATCGCGGCGGCGCTGGGGCCGATCGACGTGCTGTTCATCAATGCCGGGGTAGGGGGCTTCGCCCCGGTCGAGGCGGTAACGCAGCCGTTCTGGGACCACATTCACGCGGTCAACTTGCGCGGCGCGTTCTTTGCCTTGCAGGCAGCGCTGCCGCATATGCGCGACGGCGGGGCGATCGTGGTCACCGGCTCGATCGGTTCGCTGCTCGCGATCCCCGGCAATGCGGTCTATGCCGCCGCCAAGGCCGGACTGCGCGCGGTGGTGCGGATCGTCGCCAAAGAGCTGCTCCCGCGCCGCATCCGCGTCAACATGGTCAGCCCCGGCCCGACCGACACCGAAATCTTCAAACGCGACGCGGCGCCGGCCGATATCGCGGCAACCCGCGCGATGTTTGCCGGCATCGTGCCGCAGGGCCGCATGGGCGAGGCCGCAGAAGTCGCCCGCGCCGCGCTGTTTCTGGCGAGCGACGAGGCCAGCTTTATCAATGGCGTCGATCTCTATGTCGATGGCGGCTGTATCGAGCTGGGG
>CAITOD010000753.1 GCA_903893935.1 uncultured Sphingomonadales bacterium | reverse complement strand
TGGTGATGCAGGCGTCGAAGAACGGGTTCTATTACACGCTCGATCTGAAAAACGGCAAATTGCTGGCAGCCGACGCGTTCACGTATTTCAACTGGGCCAAAGGCGTCGATCTGGCCACGGGCCGCCCGCAATTCACCGCAGTGGCCGACTATTCCGCCAGGCCCAAGAACGTCTATCCGTCGTGGGCGGGCGGCCATACGTGGAACCCGATGTCGTTCAGCCCGAAAACCGGGCTGGTCTATATCCCGACGCTCGATGTGCCCAATGTGATGGTCAATCTGCCCGGCAACAAAGGCGCGCTCGACCATCTCGAAGGGTTCTTCAATTCGAACGGCATCATCCCCGACGATACGTATGATGTGCCGACATTGTCCCGGCTGTTCGGCCCGCTGCCATCCAAGGCCGAGCTGCAGAAGGAACGCGGCAAGACCAGTCTGGTGCGCGAAGTGCTCAAGGCGTGGGACCCGGTGCAGCGCAAAGTCGTGTGGGAGCATGTGACGTCGGAGGTCAATCGCGGCTATGACGGCGGCGTGCTGTCGACCGCGGGCAATATCGTCGTGCAAGGGCGCGGCGACGGCACTTTGCGCGTCTACAACGCCACCACCGGCGCGCAGCTGACGAGCATCCAGACCGGCACGCATATCATGGCCGCACCAATGACCTACCGCATCGGCGGGGTGCAATATATCGCGGTCCAGGCCGGCTACGGCGGCATCGGCATCAGCTATCCGATCCCGCCGGGCGATGCGGCCTATCTCAACATGAACACCAACCGCATTCTGGTGTTCAAGCTCGGCGGCGGAGCGGTACCGCAGCCGGCGCCGCGCGATCATCCGCTCGATTATCCGCCACCGCCTGCACTGCACGCAACGCCGGCGGTGATCGCCCATGGCGAGGCCAAGTTCACCGAATACTGTTCGCGCTGCCACATTTTCGGCCCTGGCGTCACGCCCGATCTCTCGCGCCTGCCCGAAGACGTGCACGGCCTGTTCAACGACATCGTGCTCAAAGGCACGCTGGCGCAGCTCGGCATGGCCTCGCAAGCCGATGTGGTGAGCAAGGACGATGTCGAGGCGATCCACGCCTATCTGATCGACCAGCAGCGGCAGGGCTACGAAGCGCAGCACAAGCAAACCACCCACTGATTTTCCAGGATTTCCGATCAATATGGCCCAGTCCGCCACGCTCGCGCATTCGCTCAAGCCGCGCCACGTTACCATGATCTCGATCGGCGGCATTATCGGCGCGGGGATTTTCGTCGGTTCGAGCACCGCCATCCGCATTGCCGGGCCGGCCGTGCTCGCAACCTATTTCCTGTGCGGGCTGCTGGTCTTCGTAATCATGCGCATGCTTGGCGAAATGGCCATGGCGCGGCCCGGACAGGGCTCGTTTACCGGCTATACCTCGCTCGGGCTTGGCCGCTGGGCCGGGTTCACCAATGCGTGGCTCTATTACTATTTCTGGATCACCACGGTCGCGTTCGAAGCGCTGGCCGGCGCCGACATGCTGAAAGGCGTGGTCCAGTTGCCGGCATGGGCGCTCGCGGGCATGCTGATTGCCGTGATGACCGGGGTCAATTTGCTCTCGGTCAAGGCTTATGGCGAATTCGAATTGTGGTTTGCCAGTTTCAAAGTGGTGACCATTATCGGCTTCATCGCGCTTGGTCTCGGCTATATCTTTGGCTTCGGCCCCGGTCTCAATGCCCTGTCACAGCAAGCTGCGGATCATGGCGGCCTGCTGCCCAAAGGATTTGGGGCGATCTTTGCCGCAGTGCCAACGGTGATCTTTTCGATGATGGGCAGCGAAGTTGCCACTGTCGCTGCGGTCGAGACCGAAGATCCCGCGCGCAATGTCGTGCGTTCGGGGCGCACCGTGGCACTGCGCATCCTGTTTTTCTATGTAGGCTCGATCGCGGTAATTCTGGCGATCATGCCGTGGAACACGGTTGTCGAGGACAAATCACCCTTCATCGCCGCGCTTGCCTTGGTGCACGTGCCTTATGCCGAAGTCGTGATTACCGCCGTGGTATTCACCGCGATTGTCTCGTGCCTCAACTCGGCGATTTATATCACCTCGCGCATGCTGTTCGAAATGGGGCAGCGCGGCGACGGCCCGGCGATCTTCGGTGAGACATCGCGCCGCAAGGTTCCCGACAAGGGGATTGTGGTGTCGTCAATCCTGGGATTTGTCGTCGTCCTGACGGCGATCGTCTCGCGCAAGGGCATTTATGCCTTTTTGCTGCAATCGGCGGGAGCAACGATCCTGTTTGTCTATCTGCTGATCATCCTCTCGCAGATCCGGCTCCGGCGCCGGCTTGAAGCCCAAGGCGAGACGCTGTCGGTCAAAGTATGGGCATTTCCCGTTGTCAGCATTGCCGCAGCGGCGGGGATCGTTGCCATTCTGGTGATGATGCTGGTCATGCCCGATCAACGCACCGAGGTGGAATTGTCGGCCGGGGTGTTCGCCGCGTGCGTCGCAATCTATGCCGTTTTCATGAACCGGGGACCAGCCATTGCGACCCCCGCCGAAGTGGCCTGAACGAAAATTCACGGTGCAACGTTGCTCGCGCGATTTCTTGCAAGGATGTTTTCCGCAGTAAGCGACACATATGCGCTGTCGGGCGCCGCGAATGCAAGGCTCAGTTCGGCTGTCAGGTGATGAAACGCCGCTCGCCCCCTACCCCTGCAGATCAGCCATGCGGCGTCTTGGCCAGCACCAGCCTTCGTGCATTCGGCCATAAAACACCTCCATAACAAAAACGCAGTTCCAAAGAACTTCCTCATTCCAGACTTGATCTGCAAACGTCGTTCACCGCAGGTAACCCAGCAAAAACGAATGTGGCAGCGTTATGCCAAGGTGCGTTGAGAGGAACCTGTTAAGCCCCTCCCCTTCAGGGGAGGGGTTTGGGGTGGGGGCT
>CAITOD010000752.1 GCA_903893935.1 uncultured Sphingomonadales bacterium | reverse complement strand
AGCCCCCACCCCAAACCCCTCCCCTGAAGGGGAGGGGCTTAACAGGTTCCTCTCAACGCACCTTGGTATAATTCACCGTTCGATCGAACGGCCGGCAGTGGCAATTTGCGCAAGGGCAGCTTTTGGCGCCTCGTTGACTGGAGCGGGAATGCCGCGCGCATCACAATTTTGCTGTTATGATATTGGCATGGGCGCGCCGCAAATGATCCCCCTCGGCTACATGTTGAAACATGTCACGTCGCCTGCGCCGGATTGGGCGGTCGCGCCGCTTGTCACGGCAGTGCATTCCGTCAGCAATTGTGTGTCACCGGATTTCGGCAATTATATCCCGATTTGGCAGCACAACGGCTGGTGGTTCTTCGATACGGCTGACAAGGCTCGGAGCGCGGCGGAAACTCTGGGAGTCCCGACAGAAACGCTAAGCCTGTTTTATTACGAGGCTTATCATCGGCAGTTCGACGACACGTTATCGTCTTGGGCGCCGTTCGAACCCGACGACTTCCCAACCGCTGTCGTTCCGCCGATCGCTGCCATTCCTAGCGGATTTGATGTCGTCACATTCGCTGCAGGAACGTCGCCCGAATGTTCACCTTTGTCATGCAACCGGCTGGCATCCTCGGTTGCAGTAAATCAGCGATGTCTGTTTCATAGCTTTGACGAGGCGCAGGCAGTGATTGAAAGCGGCGGTTTTCGCAACACTGAACCCGGTCCCTATCGCATCATCGCAGTCTACCTGGTGGACGCGTAAGCCCGAGAGCGCGACGGCGGCATTCGGGCCGTCTCCCGACATTCGCGCTTGCGACCGGGATTACTCCAATCTTGTCCACGCGGCCTAAACCCGGACACTGGCTGGCCCCGCGAAATAATCCGATCGCATCACTTCGACATCGGACAGGAACGTCACCCCCGGGCGCGAGGCGAACAGCCGCGCAAGCCCGCGGGCGGCTTCGGCCACCGTCGCCGGGTCGGCGACGCCGACAAACATCACCAGTCCGCTCTGGTCGTTGAAAATCGATTTGCCCTGGTGGAACCCGCTGTGGCCCATCCCGGCGACATCGCGGATCATGGTCCAGCCGGTGACGCGGGCAGCGGTCAGCAAGTCTTCGACCAGCCGCTGGTCTTCGGCGTGGATAACGATTTCGATCTTGCGCAAGCGGTGCAGGCGCGGTTCGGCGGTCATGGGGGCAGACATCACACAAGTCTCCTCAGGCTGAAGTCATGGCAAGCGGGCTGCTGCCCTCGGCAAGCGCTTCGTCGTCGCGCGCCCAGCGGCGAGCTTTGCCGGTAACGGGGTCGATCACGACCAGGTGCACCCAGCCGTTGCCGAACAGGCGGCGCAGAATGTCGTGCGCTTCGACCACCGCAGCAACGCGATCGAACGGCGCCAACACCACACACGTCAGCCGCTGCGGCACATGGAAAGGCACGCCCGCGTCATCGAACAGCGACTGGCGCGACAGGCCGACCGCCAGATCGCCGCCATTGCCCTGCACGACGCCGATCCCGCCGATCACGTTCTGGGTGACTTTGTCGCCCGAACCGTAGCGGTGGTTGTCGATGGTCGAAAACAGGTACTGGCAATTGATCCATTGCGCGACGACCATCGGCGCGGTCAGGATCGTCGCCAGCGCGCTGCCGTCGGCATCGCCCTGCCAGTCATAACTGTGCAGAAACGCGCGTCCGTCGAGATCGAGGCTTCGGGTCAGCGCGCGCGGACCCACCACGAACGCGGCATTGCCGGCGAGCGCCCATTCGGGCCGCACTTCGCCCCAGTGCACCGCGCCGGTCAGCAGATCGTCGGCCGTGCGCCCGAGTTGCCGCGCACGGCGCGCACGGTTGGCGGTGCCGGCGCGATCGAGATCGGCGACCAGCCGCGCCAGATCGTCGCGATGGCTTTCGGGCACCATATGCGTGTCGAACAGCGTGACTGCATCAGTGGTCGTGTTGTGTTCAGCCGCCACGAACACGGTATGCGCAGGCAGCGCCAGGCCCTGGCGTGCCAGACCTTCGCGCACGGCGGGCTCGTTGAGCATGCCCGCCAGCATGCGCGCATTGGCGCCGCCGGCGTGGCCCCCGCAGGCGCCGCAATCGAGCGCTGCGGCATAAGGGTTGTTGATCGCGCTGCCGCCATGCCCGACCAGCAAGACCAGCCGCGCGGTCTGCGGCGACAGGCCGGTCAGCCGGAACAGCGCGGTCGCATAGCCCAGCTTGTCGGCAAGCGTGAACGCCGCACCGGCGCGGGCATCGGGCGCGAACACCTCGCTGCGATCGGGTGCGATCAGGCGGGCCAGCCGTGCGGTCAGTCGCGGGGCGACGGTGCGCGTCGCCATGATCAGCCCGGCGAGCGGCCCGGTCGCCTCGGCCGTGGCAAAGGCGGTCGCGGAGCCCTGCTTGGCGCGCGCAAACAGCTCGGCCGCTTCGCGCGCGCGCGCTTCGGCCCCGGCCAGCGCCGCCGCTTCGCTTTCGCGCCCCGCGACCGGCGCTTCGACCACATCGTGCTGCGGCGCGAGCAGCACCGGCAACAGCCGCTTGCGCTGCGCTTCGCCCGCGCGATGGAGCGCCACCGGCAGCCCGAAGAAGCCCGCATAACCAAATGTTGCGTAACGCCCTTCGGCCTCCAAAGCGCGGCGGAAGGGTTCGGAGCGCACATCGATGCAGAACACCAGTTGCGCATCGGGTGCGACGGTTTCGGCGGGTTGCTGTGCGGCTGCCTGCAAACGCGGCACATAGGCGTTGCACCAGCCCCGCTCCGCCGCAACCATGAAAATCCGGCCAAGTGTGCCGTGATCAAGCGCCGCAATCGCGGCAAAACGCGCGCGCCGTGCTGCATCGAGATCGGCAAGCGCAAAGCCGAAATGCGCGGCGAGCGCGTGGGTTGCATCGGGCATGACCGGCGCTTTGGCGGGCGCTGAAAGGGCACCCGCACGTTCGAGCAGCAGCCACAGCGCGATCAGATCGGCCATTGTCGCGGGCGCCGCTGCCGACCACGCGCGATCGGCGTGTTCGCTCCGCCAGCGGATGTGCCCTGCCCAGCCCGGCATGCGTGCCACATGGCCGCTCAGGTGATCGAGCGCCAGTTCCTCGGGCACGCCCAGCACCACCAGCGCTTCGCCGATCGCTTCGAGCGGATCGCGCGGCACGGTCAGCAGCAATTGCGCCCCCGCTGCCCCTGCCAACGCGCGGAATTCGGGATCGTGCCCGGCAAGACCGAGCACCGCGCGGTAAAGCCCCAGCGCGCGATAGGGCATCGCGCTGGCAGCCTGGCCCTGGTCGAAGAATGCCGCGCACCATTTGCCCAGAAACGCCACTTCGGGCGCAACCAGCGCGGGCGCCGGTGCACGCTCGGCGAGCGGCACATCGCACAACCGCGCGATCAGCACATCGAGCGCATTCACCCCCGGCGCGATCACCGCACAAGCGCCATAGAGCCCGCCAAGCTGCGCCGTGGCCGCATCGCGCAGCGCACCCTGATCGATCCGCCCGGCCGCCAGCAGCCGCCGCCACTGGTCGAGCGGCAGGCTGGTTGCCGCACCGAACCGCACCGCACCCTGCCTGACCGCCGAGTCAAACGGCAGGTCTTCGAATCCGGCCAGCGGATTGACCGCAATCGCGCTTTCGAGCGGCCATAACGGCGGCACCATGCGCCCGGCGAGGCCCACCAGCCCGGCGATTTCGGTGCGTGTGAACCCGCGTTCGTCGGCGATAATCGGGGCCATCATGGTCATTGTGCGTCTCCGGTAGCGAAGTGCGGAAAGGCGCCGGCATTGAGCAGCCGGACATAGAGCAGCGCAGGCATCGGCCGGTCACGCGCGAGCCACTGCCACACCCACAGGCCCAGAAAGCCCGCCGAAAGCCCGACCAGCGCCCAGCCCGGCAGAACGCTTGGCGCATCGGGCCGTGCGATCACCCGCGCCAGCAAGAGCCCGGCCGCGTGGAAGCATGCAAGGCCGGCCAGCGCCACAACCAAAGTCAACCGCGCGCGCAGCGACAGCGCCGATTGCAGCGCGCCCGCCAGCATGGCGGCAGCGGTGGCGATCCCGAGGAGGAAGGGCACCAGCGTGGCATCGGCATGGCCGGACGACAGCAGCGCCGCGCCGCACACCAGCGCCAGACCGGCAATAACCGGCACGGCGTTGGCGCGCGCAGGCGATGCAAGGCTTGCGTGCATGCCGATCGACGATCCCGAACCAAGGAACAGCCAGGCCTTGAACAGACCATGCGCGACAATATGCCAGAGCGCTGCCGAATAGACGCCAAGCCCGCAGCTCATGATCATGAAGCCCATTTGCGACACGGTCGATCCGGCCAGCGCGCGCTTGATATCGGGCCGCACCAGCATGATCCCGAGCCCGTGCACCGCCGCCGCAAGCCCGACCAGCACTGTGCCCCACCGCGCCAGCGGCGCAGCTTCGAACACGGAGGCAAAGCGCAGCAGCAGGAACCCGCCGGCGTTGACTAGCCCGGCGTGCATCAGCGCGGAGACCGGGGTCGGAGCGGTCATCGACGACAGCAGCCAGCCCGAAAACGGTGGCAAGGCGCAGCGTGCCGCGCCTGCGACCAGCAGCAGACATGCGATGGCCAGCGCCCATGCCGCGGGGAGCGAAGCGACATGCGCGAGCGCGGTCGCAATCTGCCAGCTGCCGGAATGCCACGCCAGCAGCGCGAGTGCGGCGACCAGCGCGCTGTCACCCATTGCGAAGGCGATCCGCGCCCGCCGCGCCGCCGCGCGCGCTTCGGGCCAGTTGTCGCCATGGCCGATCAGCCGCGCCAGCAGCACGCCGCTCGCGATCCACGCCAGCGCGAGCAGTGCCATGTTGGTGCTGGCGACGCAGACCAGCACGCTGGTCACCAGCAGGCCGACCGTTGCGGAATAAGCGCGCACGTGCCGGTCGGCGCGCATATAACGCTGCGAGAAAGTGGCGACGGTCGCGCCGACAAACAGCGTCAGCGCTGCAAAAGCGAGCGTCAGCCGGTCCACGCGCCAGGCCAGCGCCACGAGCGGAAGCAGCGCCAGTGCGCTCCACAGCAGCGGCGGCAGCACGTTCGGAAGGGCTCGGCTTTGGTCGGACATCGGCATCTCCTTGGTCGGAGAGGCTTGTGCCGCCGGGCTTTGCATTTGTTAAACGAGTTGATACAATGGCTGTCATTGCAATGTGAAATGAATGAAGCGATGCCCGGCACCCGTACGCTCGATCTCGATCTGCT
>CAITOD010000751.1 GCA_903893935.1 uncultured Sphingomonadales bacterium | reverse complement strand
CGAATTCGTGCGCGAAATCGAACCGGGTGAACTGGTGCAAGTCGCGCTCGACGGCACGATCATCAGCCATCGCCCGTTTACCGACGCGGCGTCGCGGATGTGCATTTTCGAACATGTCTATTTCAGCAGGCCGGATTCGCTGATCGGCGGGCGCTCGGTCTATCAGGTGCGCAAGGCGATCGGCGAACAACTGGCGATCGAAGCGCATGTCGAGGCCGATCTGGTCATCCCCGTGCCCGACAGCGGCGTGCCGGCGGCATTGGGTTATGCCCAGCAATCGGGTATTCCGTTCGAACTGGGCATCATCCGCTCGCACTATGTCGGCCGAACGTTCATCCAGCCCTCTGACGGCAAGCGGCACGCCGATGTGAAGCGCAAGCACAATGCCAACCGCGCGCTGGTCGCAGGCAAGCGCATCGTGCTGATCGACGATTCGATCGTGCGCGGCACAACCTCGATGAAAATCGTGCAGATGATGCGCGAAGCCGGCGCCAGCGAAGTGCATTTCCGCGTCGCCAGCCCGCCGACCGAGCATTCGTGCTTTTACGGGGTGGATACTCCCGAACGCTCGAAACTGCTCGCCGCGCGGATGGACGTCGAGGAAATGGCGCGCTTCATCCAGGCCGACAGCCTCGCGTTCGTGTCGATCGACGGCTTGTATCGCGCGGTCGGCGAAGCGCGGCGCGAACCTGCCTGCCCGCAATATTGCGACGCCTGTTTCAGCGGCGATTATCCCACGAGGCTGACCGATCTGGGTGCGCGCGAAGCCGCCGTGCGTGGCAAAGTCAAAGTCGCGGGATGAGCGACGCGCCGCTTTCGGGCCGGATTGCGCTGGTCACCGGCGCGAGCCGCGGGATCGGCGCGGCCACCGCGCGCGCACTGGCGGCAGCAGGCGCGCATGTCATTCTGGTGGCGCGCAACGCCCGCGACCTCGAAACCGTCGAACAGGCGATCCACGATGCCGGCGGCACTGCCACGATTGCCCCGTGCGACCTTGCCGAGCCCGAGGCCATCGGCCGGCTGGCAACCGCGATCACCGCGCGCTGGGCCGCGCTCGATATTCTGGTGATCAACGCAGCGGTCCTGCCGGTGTTGACCCCGGTGTGGCAGATCGAACCGGTCGATTTCAATCGCGGGTTGCTGCTCAATGTTTCCGCAACCCAGGCGCTGATTGCCTGCTTCCACGCCGCCTTGCGCAAGAGCCGGCAGGCGCGGGTGATCGGGGTGACCAGCAGCGTGGGTGGTGCCCCGCGCGCCTATTGGGGCGCCTATGGCGCCACCAAAGCCGCGTTCGACAATCTGCTCGATGCCTATGCGCAGGAAGTGCGCGGCATTTCCGAAATCCGCGTGGCAATCGTCGATCCGGGGGCGACGCGCACCGCGATGCGCGCCAAAGCCTATCCCGGCGAAGACCCCGCGCGTGTCAAATCACCCGAAGTGGTCGGCGCAAGGATTGCGGCACTCGCGGGTGAAGATTTTGCCAGCCCGCACCGCGAGCGTGTGGAAAGCCCCGCTTAAACCAAAGTGCGTTGAAAGGTATCTGTAAAGCCCCTCCCCTTCAGGGGAGGGGTTTGGGGTGGGGGCT
>CAITOD010000750.1 GCA_903893935.1 uncultured Sphingomonadales bacterium | reverse complement strand
AGCGGCTTTCGCCGCCTACGGCCGCGACCTTGGCACCCACCGCGGCGCTGCGGCCGGGGAATTTAGGCGTGGTGTAGTTGAAGGCGTCGAACTTGGCGCGGGCGCGCCAGACTTTCTCGGCCAAGGGCTCGATCGGGCTGGAGGCGTCCACCACCAGGTTGGCGACGGCGACGGTTCGGCCATCCCGCCGGGCGACCTGCCAGCGAGGAACAAAGACGGTGGCCGCTTCGAAGTAGGCGCCGGGCTCGACCGAGTCCTCGAAGGTGAATGCGGCGAAAAAATGCGGCCCGGCGAAGGGGACACTGAGGTCGCCGACCGCTAGCGTATTTTCCAGGGTCTCGACGCTGCGCTTGCCTGAAGGACCCTGCGATGAACGATCTCACCCCGATCAAGACGACGCTCAAGGACTGGGAAACCGACCAGGAAGTGCGCTGGTGCCCGGGCTGCGGCGACTATGCCATTCTGAAAGCGGTGCAGCGCACTTTGCCCGATCTGGGCGCCGATCCGGCGAACACCGTGTTCGTATCGGGCATCGGCTGTTCGAGCCGGTTTCCCTATTATATCGAAAGCTATGGCTTCCACACGATCCACGGCCGCGCGCCGGCGTTCGCGACCGGGATCAAGCTTGCCAATCCCGATCTCGATGTGTGGCTGATCACCGGCGATGGCGACGGGCTGTCGATCGGCGGCAACCACCTGATGCACGTGATCCGGCGCAATCTGAACACGCAGATCCTGCTGTTCAACAACGAGATCTATGGCCTGACCAAAGGCCAGTATTCGCCCACCAGCCGCGAAGGCACGCCGTCGCCGACCACCCCGCTCGGCTCGGTCGATCACCCCGCCAACCCTTGCGCGATTGCGCTGGGCGCGGGCGGGCGGTTCATTGCGCGCAGCTATGATGTGTCGAAAGATCTGCCGCACGTGCTCAAGGCCGCGCATGCGCACCAGGGCGCGGCATTTGTCGAAATCTTCCAGAACTGCATCGTCTACAACAAGGACCGCTTCGACGATTTCACCGCCAGGCCCGTGGTCGATGCCACCCAGCTGTGGACCCGCCACGGCGAACCGCTGCTGTTCGCCAAAGGCACCAGGGGCATCGCGCTCGATGTGGCGGCGCTGAAGCTGAAAGTGGTCGATGTGACCGGTGGCGACTGGGAGGCCGCGGGCGTGCTGGTGCACGACCAGACCAACCGCACGATCGCGCACATGCTGGTCGAAATGCCGTTCGGCGCGTTCCCGATGGCGCTCGGCGTGATCTACGACGACCCGCGCCCGACGTACGAAAGCGCGCTGCTCGGCCAGGACACCCGCGCCCGCGCCGGCAAAAGCGCCGATCTCGGCAAATTGCTCGCCAAAGGCCAGACATGGACCGTGGCGGACTAGCCCCGCTCACCACTCCCTCCGTTCGTGCTGAGCCTGTCGAAGCAGACAGGGCAGGACCTGCCCCAAAGGGCAGGTCGCTCATATGCGGCCAGTGCGCACAAGGGCCGCCATGCGTAACCCCGTCATCGTCTGGCTGCGCCAGGACCTGAGGCTCGCCGATCAGGCAGCATTTGCCGCGGCGCACGCCGAAGGCCCGGTGATCCCGGTCTATGCGCTCGACGACGAAAGCCCCCGCCATCGCCGGATGGGTGGCGCTTCGCGCTGGTGGCTGTATCACAGCCTCGCCAGTCTGGACGCCGATTTGCGCAGCAAGGGCTCGCGGCTGGTCCTGCGACGTGGCAGCGCGCCCGACGTGCTGGCAGCCCTCGCGCGCGAAACCGGCGCTCGGCGGATACACGCGCTGGCACATGCCGAGCCGTGGTGGCGCAATGCCGAACGCCAGCTCGCAAAAACGCACGATCTGGCGCTGCATCCCGGCCAATACCTCGTGCGCCCCGGGACAGTCCGCAACGGGTCGGGTGAGCCTTACAAGATCTACACCCCGTTCTGGCAGGCGCTGCTCCGCCAATTGCCGCCCCCGCGTCCGCAGCCTGCACCGGTGCGGTTCGATGCGCCGGGCCAATGGCCGGCCAGCGATCGCCTCGATCACTGGCACTTGCTGCCGTCCAGCCCCGATTGGGCAGGCGGGATGCGCGCGGCGTGGACCCCGGGCGAGCGAGGGGCCGAAACCCGGCTCGATGCCTTTGTCGGCAAAGCGGCAAGCTACAACGAGACCCGCAATTTCCCTGCCCGGCCTGGGACCTCGAGCCTGTCGCCGCATCTCCACTTCGGCGAGGTTTCGGTGGCCACAGTGTGGCATCGAACGGCATCAGCGGGCGGTTCGGTCGCCCAGTTCCTCGGCGAACTCGGCTGGCGCGACTATGCTGCCAATGTGCTGTGGCACTGGCCCGATTATGCGACCGCGAACGCCAAACCGGTTTACGAAGCGCTCGACTGGCGCGATGCGCCGGCCGACTTGCGGGCGTGGCAGCGCGGGTTGACCGGCTATCCGATTGTCGATGCCGGGATGCGCCAGCTGTGGGCGACGGGCTGGATGCACAACCGCGTGCGGATGATCGCCGCGAGCTTTCTGGTCAAACACCTGCTGATCGACTGGCGCGCGGGCGAACGCTGGTTCTGGGACACGCTGGTCGATGCCGATCATGCGATCAACGCGGTCAACTGGCAATGGACCGCGGGCACCGGGGTCGACGCGCAAATGTTCGTGCGGATCATGGCGCCGCTGGTGCAATCACCCAAGTTCGACGCCGGCGACTACATCCGCCGCTGGGTGCCCGAGCTGGCCGGTGTGCCCGATCCGCTGATCCACGATCCGCCGCTGCGCCCCAAAGGTTATCCGGCGCCAATCATCGGCCATGCCGAAGCGCGCGCGCGTGCACTGGCGGCGCACACCCGGCTGAAAGCGGCGGCTCAGGCGGCTTCGAACCCGGCCCCGCGATAATTGCCGACGATCGCGTCGAGCATCTCGTGTGTCATCAGGCTGGCGAACGCCGCACCGACGAGGCCCGCCTCCCACCACGCCACTTCGGCCTGGATCGGCTGAAAGCCGGGTATTGTCAGCCAGCACAGCGTGTGCGGATCGATCCGGCTGGCTGAAATCGCGGTAAATCCGCCCAGCGACAAATCGCGAATGGTGGTCTGGAACGCGCGCACCCCGGCCGGGCGCAGCGTCGCCGCAAGATGCACCGGCACGCGCGGCGCGCTGCGATCCTCTTGCGAGGCGTGTTCGTAGCTGCCAGGCCCGAACCGGCTGTCATTCCAGGTGGTGTTCATCACGCCATAGCCCCGAATGTGCGCCGGATGGATCAAATTCGCGCACGCGGTCGCTGTCATGTTTGCCAGCGCGATCTTAACCGATCGTCTGCAAATATGGTTAAGACCATATTGCAATGGTTCCGGCTCTTCTCCCCTCCCCTTCAGGGGAGGGGCCGGGGGTGGGGGCT
>CAITOD010000749.1 GCA_903893935.1 uncultured Sphingomonadales bacterium | reverse complement strand
GCGCAACAGCGCGAATTCATCCTCGGCGGGTTCGAACGCACGCGCCGCGCCGCGTTCGGACTGACCGAGCCTGGCCATGGTTCGGATGCCACGCAGATGGAAACGCGCGCGGTGCCGGAAACCCGCGATGGCGTGGCCGGCTGGCGCATCGATGGCGAAAAGATGTGGACGACCGGGATGCACATCGCGACGCATTGCGCGACGTTTGCCCGCACCAGCGGCGATGACGGCGATGCGCGCGGGATCACCTGTTTCCTGGTGCCCAACCCGACGCCGGGGCTGGTGATCGAGGAATACTTGTGGACGTTCAACATGCCGACCGACCACCCGCGCGTGTCGTTCAGCAATGTGTGGGTGCCCGACAGCGCGATTCTGGGCCCCGTGGGCGGCGGGCTCGCCGTGGCGCAAAGCTTTGTGCACCAGAACCGCATCCGCCAGGCGGCATCATCGCTGGGTGCAGCGGCGTTCTGCGTCAGCGAATCGGTGCATTACGCGCGCGCGCGCAAACCGTTCGGCGAGGATCTGGCGCGCAACCAGGCGATCCAGTTTCCGCTGGTGGAACTCGCGACTCAGGTCGAAATGCTGCGCCTGCTGATCCGCAAGACCGCGTGGGAAATGGACCGGCTCGAACACAAGGCGATCGAGCGCGAATTGTCGGACAAAGTTTCAATGTGCAATTACTGGGCCAACCGGCTGGTGTGCGAAGCGGCCGACCGCGCCATGCAAGTCCATGGCGGGATCGGCTATTCACGGCACAAGCCGTTCGAACACATCTATCGCCACCACCGCCGCTATCGCATCACCGAAGGGTCCGAAGAGATCCAGATGCGCAAAGTGGCAGGCTTCCTGTTCGGCTACATGGGCCCCAACAAGGCAGCATTCGCATAAATCCTCCCCGAAACGGGGAGGGGGACCGCCTGAAAGGCGGTGGAGGGGCCTCGCCGCAACGCGCAAACCCCTCCCCAACCGCGTCAAACCCCGGCGGCGGCCCTGAGCGCGTCGGCGAGGTCGGTGCGTTCCCACGGGAACAAGTCGCCTTCGGCCTTGCGCCCGAAATGGCCATAAGCGGCGGTGGGCGAATAGATCGGCTTGTTGAGCCCGAGATTGACGCGGATCCCGCGCGGGGTCAGCCCGCCTAGGCGGGTGCGCGCGACTTCGGTCACTGCGGCTTCCAGCGCGGCATCGGGCACCACGCCGGTGCCGTGGGTGTCGATATAGAGCGACAGCGGCTGCGACACGCCGATGGCATAGGCGATCTGGATCGTGCAGCGGCGGGCGAGGCCGGCAGCGACCACGTTCTTGGCCAGATAGCGCGTGACATAGGCCGCCGAGCGGTCGACTTTGGTCGGGTCCTTGCCCGTAAACGCGCCGCCGCCATGCGGGCTGGCGCCGCCATAGGTATCGACGATGATCTTGCGCCCGGTCAGCCCGGTGTCGCCCTGCGGGCCACCGATGACGAAACTGCCCGTGGGATTGATGAGGAACTCGGTTTCGCTGGTAAGCATTTCGGCGGGAAGCTGGCGCTGGATAACCGCCTCGATGAGGAAACCGCGAATTTCCGAGTG
>CAITOD010000748.1 GCA_903893935.1 uncultured Sphingomonadales bacterium | reverse complement strand
CAGCACCGCGGGGCAGAGCGCGCGCAAGGCCCGATGCGCCTTCACGATGGTTCAGCCTTCACGATGATAAGGATGGCCCGACACGATGCTGGTCGCGCGCCACAACTGTTCGACCAGCATGACCCGCGCCAGCATGTGCGGCCAGGTCATCGCCCCGAAGCCGAGCAGCAGATCGGCCGCACCGCGCTGCGCCTCGTCATGGCCATCGGCGGCGCCGATCAGAAAGCGCGCCTCGCGCACCCCGTCATCGCGCCAGCGTTCGAGCACGCGGGCAAATTCGGATGAGCCCAGTTGCCGCCCGCGTTCATCGAGCACCACCGTGCGCAATGGCCCGGCCGGTACAGGAGGCGGTTGGCCGCCCCGATCGGGCAGTTCGGTCACACGGATCGTGCCGAGCGCACCACTCGCCATGCGCTTCGCATAACGATCGACCATCTCGGCTTCGGGTGAGCGGCCGATCTTGCCCCGGGCGATGACGTGCAACAGCATCACCCGCTTCTAGACCAGATCGGCGCCGATCAGAATCCCTGAAATGGTTTTTGGATCGCGCTATGCGCGATGCAGACCGCCCGCCCCGTCAGGGAGCCTTCAAATCAGGCAGCGCCCTGATCGGCGAAGGCCCACATGCGTTCGAGATTGTAGAACGAACGCACTTCGGGACGGAACACATGCACCACCACGTCGCCGGCATCGATCAGCACCCAGTCGGCGGCGGGCAGGCCTTCGATCCGCGCGTGGCCATAGCCGCCGTGCTTGACCCGTTCGGCCAGCTTCTGCGCCATTGTCGCGACCTGACGGGTCGAACGGCCCGATGCGATCACCATGTGATCGGCGATGCTGCTTTTGCCTTCGAGCGGGATCGAGACCACTTCGACGGCCTGATCGTCGTCGAGCGATTGCAGCACGAGATCGAGCAGCGTGGCAGGCGTGGCCCGCACGACAGGGCTTGCGGCGGGGCTTTGGGCGGGGCTGGCTTCGGCCAGGATGGGCTGAACGTTTGTCATGTGGGGACGCGTGTCTCCGTGGTTGGTGGCAGTCATGAGGTGTAAAATCCGGATGTGAAAAAACCGAGTCGGTCAAAAAAACGGGCAGGCCGCCGAGGCGGCCGACACACCGGGATCGACCCGGTCAGGACCGGCCCTTTCGGCGCGCCGACCGGACTATACCGTTCCGGTTCAGGCTGGGCCGGATGGGGCGAAACGTCAGCATGTCGCGTGGCGCTTTGGCGGGAATACGTCGATGCCAATCGGGATCGGCGGCGCGGATGGCCGTGGCCGACATCGGATCGGGATCGAAACGCAGCTGAAACAGCGCCGGGGTGTCCCGCCTTGCGCCAAATTCGGCCCTTCCGGGTCGATGCTGCCCAAGCCGCCGGCGCCAGCGACGCAACCAGACCATGGCGGGGCTCGCCACAGCATCATGATCATAACCCGGACGCGCGATAACTGCAATCGGCATCATCCGCGCGATCCCGCGCCAGTCGCGCCAACGGTGGAACTGCGCGAGATTGTCGGCTCCCATCAGCCAAACGAAGCGGTAGCGCGGATAGCGCCGCTTGAGCGCTGCCAGCGTGTCGATCGTATAGCGCGTGCCCAGATCGGCCTCGATCGCGCTCACCCGGATCGGCGCCCGGCGCGCCAGCCGCCGCGCACCGGCAAAACGCGCGGCGAGCCCCGCCATGCCTTCGGCGGGTTTGAGCACATTGCCCGGCGAGACCAGCCACCACACTTCGTCGAGTTCGAGCGCACCAAGCGCGTGAAGGCTGATCCGGCGATGCGCCTGATGCGCCGGATTGAAGCTGCCTCCCAGCAGCCCGATGGTCCTGCCGTGCTTTGCCAGGTTATGCGACTTTCACGGACGGACCTGGCCGCTGCCGCGCACCAGCCATTTGTAGGTGGTCAGCCCTTCGACCGCGACCGGCCCGCGTGCATGCAGCCGCCCGGTGGCAATGCCGATTTCCGCACCCAGCCCGAATTCGCCGCCATCGGCAAACTGGCTCGACGCATTGTGCATGACGATCGCACTGTCGACTTCGGCGAGAAACCGTTCGGCCACGGCCGCATCTTCGGCGATGATCGCGTCGGTATGCCCCGATCCGTGCGCCGCGATGTGCGCCAGCGCCGCGTCGAGCCCGTCGACCACCGCTACCGATGCGATTGCATCGAGGTATTCGGTGTCCCAATCGGCAGGCGTTGCCGGCAGGATGCGCGGATCGATCGCTTGCGCGCGCGCATCACCGCGCAATTCGCAACCGGCCGCGAGCAGCGGCTCGACCAGCCCGTGCGGATCGGGGTAGCAGGCATCGATCAGCAGCGTTTCCATCGCCCCGCAGATCCCGGTGCGGCGCAATTTTGCGTTGTGCACGATCGCCGCTGCCATCGCCGGATCGGCCGATCGATCGACAAAGGTGTGGTTGTTGCCGTCGAGGTGCGCAAGCACTGGCACGCGCGCATCGGCCTGGACGCGCGCGACGAGGTTCTTGCCCCCGCGCGGCACGATCATGTCGATCAGCCCGGCCGCCGCCAGCAGCGCACCGACCGCTGCACGATCCTGCGTGGGCACGAATTGCACCGCCGCCGCCGGCACTCCGCCCGCCGTCAGCCCTTCGACCAGCGCGGCATGGATCGCCCGGTTGGAATGGACCGCCTCGGTGCCGCCGCGCAACAGCACGGCATTGCCCGCGCGCACGCACAGCGCGGCGGCATCGGCAGTGACGTTCGGCCGGCTTTCATAAATGATGCCGATCACGCCGATCGGGATGCGCACGCGTTCGAGCACCAGCCCGTTG
>CAITOD010000747.1 GCA_903893935.1 uncultured Sphingomonadales bacterium | reverse complement strand
GGCTGTTCGAAAAGTACGGTCCGCACAAGGGCGCGATCGAAGGCCGCCAGAACGGCGTGCTGATTTCCAATTCGACCGGCGAAGCGGTCGCCTATGCGCTCAACAGCCTTGAGGAACGCGGCGTGCTGTTCGTCGCCCCGCAGGAAAAAGTCTACGAAGGCATGATCATCGGCGAAAACGCCAAGCCCGACGATCTCGAAGTCAACCCGCTGAAATCCAAGCAGCTGACCAACTTCCGCTCGACCGGCAAGGACGATGCGATCCGCCTGACCCCGCCGCGCGTGATGACGCTCGAACAGGCGATTGCCTATATCGACGACGACGAAATGGTCGAAGTCACGCCGCAGTCGATCCGTTTGCGCAAGGCCATCCTCGACCCGAACGAGCGCAAGAAAGCCGGCCGCAAGAAAGAAGCGGCCTGATCGCCCGGCCCACCCCCGACGGGGGTGGGCGCTGCCGGTAAAACGCGCTTACAGCCAGGCGAAGTGTTGCGCTTTTTTGTATCATCGCGCGCACGACCCGATGTTTTGCCACCAACAGCACGCGACAAGCCGTTCAAGTGCGGTTATGGGCGCGCGATGCATTCGAAAACGACCGCCCCGGAAACACCCCCATTGACCGGAATGACCCGCCCGACTGCACCGGATCTGACGGGTTTGCGCGTCGCGCTGTTCAGCGGCAATTACAACTATGTGCGCGATGGCGCCAACCAGGCGCTCAACCGGCTGGTCGGCCATTTGCTCAGCCACGGCGCGGCGGTGCGGATCTATGCGCCGGTGGTCGACAAGCCGGCGTTCGAACCGACCGGCGATCTGGTCAATCTGCCCGCAATCGCGGTGCCGCGGCGCCCCGAATACCGCATCCCGATCGCGCTCGGCGACGCCGCGCGCCGCGATCTGGAGGCATTTGCACCCAATATCGTGCATGTCTCGTCGCCCGATGTTGCGGGCCATCGCGTGGTGTCGTGGGCGCGCAGCCGCCGCCTGCCGGTGCTGGCGAGCGTGCACACGCGGTTCGATACCTATATGCGGTATTACAACCTCGCCTGGGTTGAGCCGCTGATCACGGCGCTGCTGCGCCGGTTCTACCGCCGCTGCGACGCATTGGTGGCGCCATCGGAATCGATGGCGCAAGTGCTGCGCGCGCAACGCATGAATTATGACATTTCGCTGTGGTCGCGCGGGGTCGATCGCGAAACATTTCAGCCCGGTCGTCGTGATCTTGCCTGGCGCCGCGAGCTTGGCATTGCCGACAGCGATGTGGTGATCGGCTTCCTCGGCCGGCTGGTGATGGAAAAAGGGCTCGACGTGTTCGCCGACACGATCGACGATCTCGCGCGGCGCGGCTTTACGCCGCGCGTGCTGGTGATCGGCGAAGGCCCGGCGCGCGAATGGTTCGAAACGCGCCTGCCGCAAGCGGTGTTCGTCGGGTTCCTCGGCGGCGCAGACCTTGGCCGCGCGGTCGCCTCGATGGACGTGCTGTTCAATCCGTCGGTTACAGAGACTTTCGGCAATGTCACGCTCGAAGCGATGGCCTGCGGGCTGCCGGTGGTCGCCGCCGATGCGACGGGCAGCGAAAGCCTGATCGAAAACCACGTCAACGGTCGGCTGATCCGCCCGGGCGCGATCCATTCGTTTGGCGAAGCGCTGCGTGCCTACCTCGTCGATCCCGAATTGCGCGCGCGCCATGGCGCCGCCGGTGCGGAACGCAGCCTCGATTTCAGCTGGGACCGCATCAACCAGGTGGTGGCCGACACGTATCTGCGGCTCATCCGCCAGAAACAGGCCAAGCGCTGACCCTCCACGCGTCGCCCCCGGGCTTGATCCGGTGCGGCGCGTGGGGTGGGGCCTACAGCCGCTCGATCTTCCGCGCCGCTTCGTCCAGCACATCCGCAATCTGGTGCGCGACGCTTTCGTCGAAAGCGGCGGCGAACACCCGGCCCTTGAGCGCCAGTTTCAGATTGGCCATCGCGCGCAGGATCGACGGGCTGGCCTCGCGGCTGCTGGCTTCGCCCAGCGATTTGAGCCGCGCGATCACGGCGGCGATCTCTTCTGCCTTGGCCTCGGCTTCAGCGCGGCCGACGTCGGTTGCCAGGAACGCACGGCGCGCGCCTTCGCCCGGGGTTTCGGTGATCAGGCCCTCATCAACCAGCAGCGACAGCGTGGGGTAGACCACGCCCGGGCTGGGTGCATAAGCGCCGCCGGTCAGGCTTTCGATCGCGCGGATCAGATCATAGCCGTGGCGGGGTTCTTCGGTGAGCAGGCTGAGCAGCAGCAGGCGCAATTCGCCTTGCGCGAACATCCGCCCGCCCCGGCCCCGACCGCCGCCGTGCCCCCGACCGCCACCATGGCCGTGCCGGCGCCCTTGGTTTTCGCCGTCCATGTCCTCGCCAAAGCCGCCATGGCGTCCGAACGGACCACCCCGGCCCGCGCCGCGCAGAAAGCCTTTGGCAAACAGCCGGGCGCCGCGCCCGATCATTTCGACGTGTTCATTCCGGTCGTGCCGCGACCGGTTTCGTTTGAATCGCATATATATATCTCCTTTCGATTCGATATCTCTAAGATATATCTTTTAATCGCCCGTGCAAGTGCCTCGTGGAAAAATCGCGCGCGCCGTCTATAGCGGGCTGGAAACCATGACCGATCTGTTTGCCCCTCCCCCGTCAGATGGCCCCCTCCAGGCACGCGATCCCGGCCAGGAACCGCTGGCCGAGAGACTGCGGCCCAAATCGCTTGCCGAAGTGATCGGCCAGGATCACCTGACCGGGCCCACCGGTGCGATCGGGCGCATGGTCGCGGCCAACAAGCTGTCGTCGATGATCCTGTGGGGGCCACCGGGTACCGGCAAGACCAGCATTGCCCGGCTACTCGCCGATGCGGTGGGCATGCGCTATGTGTCGATCAGCGCGGTGTTTTCGGGCGTGGCCGATTTGCGCAAGGCCTTTGCCGAGGCCGAAAGCATGGCCGGGCTCGGACGCCGCACTTTGCTGTTTGTCGATGAAATCCATCGCTTCAACCGCGCACAGCAGGACGGGTTCCTGCCCTATGTCGAACGCGGCACCGTCACGCTGATCGGGGCGACCACCGAAAACCCCAGCTTTGCGCTGAACGCGGCGCTGCTCAGCCGTGCGCAAGTGCTGATCCTGCACCGGCTCGATGCGGCGGCGCTGGCGCAATTGCTGGCGCGCGCCGAAGAGACCACCGGCGTGCCGCTGCCGCTGACCCAGGCGGCGCGCGAAGCACTGGTGGCGTCGGCCGATGGCGACGGGCGGTTCCTGATCAACCAGGCCGAAATGCTGTTCGACGTGTCGCTGCCCGAACCGCTCGATCCGGCCGGCCTGTCACAGTTCCTGATGCGGCGCATGGCGGTTTATGACAAGGATCGCGACGGCCATTACAATCTGATTTCAGCGCTGCACACCTCGTTGCGCGGGTCCGACCCGCAAGCCGCGCTCTATTACCTCGCGCGGATGCTGACCGCGGGCGAAGACCCGATGTTCGTGCTGCGCCGGCTGGTGCGCTTTGCCAGCGAAGATGTCGGGCTGGCCGATCCGCAGGCGCTGGTCCAGTGCCTCGCCGCCAAAGATGCCTATGACTTTCTCGGCAGCCCCGAAGGCGAACTGGCGATCGTGCAGGCAGCACTCTATTGCGCCACCGCGCCCAAATCGAACGCGGCCTACAAGGCGCAAAAGGCATCCTTTGCCGTGGCGCGCGAAACCGGTTCGCTCGCGCCGCCCAGCACGATCCTCAACGCACCGACCAGGCTGATGAAGGACATCGGCTATGGTGAAGGCTATGCCTATGACCACGATGCCCCCGACGGCTTTTCGGGCGCCGATTACTGGCCCGAAGGCCTGCCCCCGCAGACATTCTACCGCCCGGTCGAACGCGGTTTCGAACGCGAGGTGATCCGCCGGCTCGAATGGTGGGACAAGCGCCGCAACGAACGACGCACCCCATGATCCTCCCCGGCACGGGGAGGGGGACCATGCGCAGCATGGTGGAGGGGCAAGGCCCTGGGCACGCCTTCTCGCGGTTTCGCCAGGCCGCCAGCCCCCTCCACCGCCATGCTGGCGGTCCCCCTCCCCGTTC
>CAITOD010000746.1 GCA_903893935.1 uncultured Sphingomonadales bacterium | reverse complement strand
GGATGCCGGTGACCTCGCAGTTCTGGATGATGTCCACACCCATCGCGTCGGCACCGCGCGCGTAGCCCCACGCCACCGCATCGTGCCGCGCGGTGCCGCCGCGCCGCTGAATCAGCCCGCCTTCGATCGGCCAGCGCGCCTCGGGGCGCATGTCGAGCAGCGGCACCAGCTTTGCCACTTCGTCGCGGTCGATCAGATCGGCATCGAGCCCGTTGGCGATCATCGCATCGCCGCGTTCGGCCAGCCGCGCCATGTCGGCATCGCTGTGCCCGAGAAACAGCGCGCCGCGCGGCGAAAACATCACGTTGTAATTGAGTTCGTCGGACAGGCCGTGCCACAGCTTGAGCGAATATTCGAACAGGCGCTGCAACGGCGCCTGGCGATAGTTCGAGCGCACGATGGTGGTGTTGCGCCCGGTGTTGCCGCCGCCGATATAGCCCTTTTCGACCACCGCAACGCGCCGCACCGCATGCACTTTGGCAAGGTAATAGGCGGTCGCGAGTCCGTGCCCGCCGCCGCCGATCACGATCACATCGTAGGCCGCGCGCGGCTCGGCCGCACGCCAGGCGCGGCCCCAGTGGCGATGCCCGGTAATCGCGCCGCGCAGCAGCGACAGCGCCGAATAGGGTTCCATGCCCATGTCAGGCGCTGGCCAGTGGCAACCAGCCCGCCGTTTCGCGCCAGTCGGGCGCGAGATCGGCAAAGCGCGCCAGCGACAGCTTGCCGATATCGGTAAAGCTGCACGCCCCATCGACCACCAGATCGCGAATGGCGTGGCCCGAAGCCGGCGACAGCCCGAAGCCGACGCCCGACATCGATGCGATCACCAGATTGTCGAGCCGATCGAGCAGCGGCCGGCCATCGGGGGTGTTTTCGACAACCCCGGCCCACGACCGGATCACATTGAGATGGCTCGCACGCGGAAACAGCTCGGCCACGCGCCGCGCCAGGCTGCGCGACAACGGCGTGGTCGGGCGCGCGCGCGGGCCTTCGGGCGCGGTATCGATCCATTCGTGCGGACCACCGCCAAACGCCAGATTGCCGCGCATTGTCTGGCGGCCATAGAGCCCGTTGCCATCGACCCCGCCCAGCCGCATCAGCGGCGCGGGCTCGGTCACGATCATTTCGGCACGACCTGCTGCGAGCGGAACATGAATGCCGAGCGGCGCCAGCAGCCCGGCAATCTGCGGCCCGGCGGCGACCACCAGCGAACCGCAGGTGAAAGCGCCGCGCGGAGTGGTGACGCCGGTCACATGGCCGCCGGCGGTTTCGATCGAGGTCACCGGGCAATGCTGGATCACGCGCCCGCCGAGGTCCTGCAGCGCCCAGGCATAAGCCTGCACGGTGCGCTGCGGGTTGGCGTGCCCGCCAAAACGGAAGTGGATGCCGCCAAGGCAATTGTCGCCCGCGATCGGCACCATCTCGCGCGCGGTATCGCCATCGATCTTGTCGACCGGCCAGCCCATCCCGACGCAGATATCGGCAATGAAGTTGTAGTGATCGAAGTCATGCTGGTTGGTAGCAATGATCACGCGTTCGGCCTGGTGCTCGGTCGGATAGCCGAGCAAGTCGTCCATCATCGGCCACAGGCGCTGTTCTTCGGCGAACAGCGGGCTCTGGTAATGGCTGGCCCCGCCGCCGTTGCGGCTCGATGCTTCGGCGCCGACCACGCCTTTGTCGAGCACCAGCACCGACAGACCGTCGCGCGCCAGCCACCAGGCTGCCGACAGCCCGGTTACGCCCGCGCCGATCACGATGACATCGTATTGCTCGCTCACAGGTGCATGCTCCCGCCAAGTCGTTCGAGATGCCGCGCTTCTTCGGGCGTGCCGATGTCGCGATAGGGGATCCACTGCGTGCCGATCC
Source organism: uncultured Sphingomonadales bacterium (assembly GCA_903893935.1). GTDB lineage: Bacteria > Pseudomonadota > Alphaproteobacteria > Sphingomonadales > Sphingomonadaceae > Novosphingobium. Next base: position 2,870 of record CAITOD010000746.1, on the reverse strand, counting down.
CGAACCACACGTCCCAGCCCGCATCCATCGCCGCGGCATGGTCCCAATCGGCCATCACGCCGAGCGGAACCGGGCGCACCGGCACGCGCCAGTTGCCGCGCGGGGCGGCTTTGGGCGGCAGATTGGCAGCCATCGCGAGCAGCAACGAAACCTGTTCGCGGCAGCGGCGGCCCTGGCACACGCCCATGCCGGCGCGCGTCAGCCGTTTGACCTGTTCGGCATCGGGCGGGCCATCGTCGAGCAGAGTGCCGAGCGACCGGGTGCCGAGCTTTTCCGGTCGTGGCAGGTATTGCGGCGGTTGCACCCCGATCAGATCGGCGCGGCTGACTTCCTCGCACTGGCAGACTTTGGTGGTATCGGGGCTGGTCGCAACAAGCGCGCGCAGCCACTCGGCGCGATAGGCCATGCGGTCGAAGCCTTCGGGCACGGATGCGATGTCGCTGCCCAGCCCGAGCGCTTTGGCCATGACCGCGCGGCCTTGCGCCTCGGCCGCTTCGCGCGTGCCCATCAACCCGCTCGCGGCACCCGCCAGCCATACATTGGGCAGCACTTCGCCGGCCCCGCCGGGGATCACGGCGCCACCTCGCATGGGTTCGGTCACCACCGCAGCACCCCCGACTTCGGCCAATTCAATCGCCGGCACCGCGTCGATCGCGAGGATCACGGTGTCGCAGGCGATCGTGCGCTCGGCCCCGTCGCCCGCTGCGACAACCACGCGCTCGACCCCGTCGATCCCGCCTTCGGCGCGCAACAGGCGATGGCCGGTCAGCACCGGCAGGTCGGCCGGCAGCGTTGCCGTGCCTTGCACCGCATCGCGCACTTCGACCACGGCCGCGACTTCGATGCCGTGCGCATGCGCCAGAAGCGCGGTTTGCAGAGCCAGTTCACCCGATCCGAGAATCACCACGCGGCGCCCGGCAAAAGCATCGTAACGCGCGACCAGCGTCTCGAATGCCAGCGCGCCCATCACGCCGGGCTGGTCCCAGCCGGCGAAGTGAAGCGCGCAATCGCGCGCACCGGTGGCCAGCACGAGCTGGGCAAAGCCGGCGGTCCACGAGCGCTGTCCGTCGGACAGGCCGAGCATTGCGCCGGGCAAAGCGCCCGAACCGTCGCGGTTGCGCCACAGCCCCCACGCGGTCACGCCGAGCCGGACATCGATCCCGGCTTCGAACGCCTCGGCAATCAGCGGCTCGTTTTCAACCAGCGTTTCGATCAGGCGTTCGGGTGCCTGCAAAGCCGCTGTCGCGCGTCCGCCGAACCACAAAGGCACATCGTTGCCGGCGAGTGCTGCGGCCACCGGATGTTCGTCGATCAACAGCACCTGCCGCCCGGCCCTGGCCGCTTCGAGCGCGGCAGCGAGCCCGGCGGGACCCGCGCCTACCACGATCACATCGTGCGCTTCGTTTGGACCGGGGATCTTGCCGTCGATCGCGTGGGGATCGTGAATGCGCGTCATACGTGCTCCAGCGCCTGGGCAAAGTCGGCGATCAGGTCGTCGGGGTGTTCGATGCCCACCGACAAGCGGATCGTGCCCTCGGTAATCCCGCCGGCGGCGCGCGCTTCGGGCGGAACATTGTAATGCGTGGTGGTCGCCGAATGACAGGCCAAAGTTTCCGATCCGCCGAGGCTTACCGCCATTTTGACGAGGCGCAGCGCATCGAGCAGGCGAAACGCCTCGGCCTCGCCGCCGTGCAAGTGGAACGAAAAGGTCGATCCGGTGCCCTGGCATTGCCGGTCGAACACCGCGCGCTGCGGCGATCCTTCGGGCAGAAAGCCCAGATACGTGACGCCTGCGACTTTGGGATGATCGCGCAGATACGTGGCGACGTGCAGGGCATTGGCCATCGCGCGTTCGGATCGCACCGCCACGCTTTCCAGCGAGCGCAGCACCAGCCAGCAGGTGAACGGGTCGCAGTGGCTGCCGAGCATTGTGCGCGTCTGCAACAGCGGCTCGATCAGCGCGGCGCGCCCGCTGACTCCGCCCGACAGCAAGTCGCTGTGCCCGCCGCAGTACTTGGTAAGCGACGTCATGTTGAGATCGACGCCCAGCGCGATCGGACGCTGGGCAAACGGAGCAAGAAACGTGTTGTCGCACACCACCAGCGGCCGCCGCCCGGTGCGTGCGCCGATTTCATCGGCGATAGCCACGACCAGCGCGATATCGGTAATCGCGGCGGTGGGATTGGCCGGGGTTTCGATCACGATCAGCGCAAGCGGGCCTTTGGCAAGCGCCAGATCGGCTTGCGCGCGGATATGCGCGCCATCGCAGCCATCCAAAAACTGCTCCACGTGGACGCCGAAATTGGGCATCAGCTGATTATAGAGCGCATCGGTGCCGCCGTAGATCGGCCGGCAGTGCAGCACGCTGTCGCCCGGACGGCAAAACTGGAACGCGATCGCGCTCTGCGTCGCCATGCCTGAAGCAAACACCGCCGCGCGCTCGGCCCCGTCGATCGCTGCCAGTCGCGTTTCGAGCATCGCCAGATTGGGATGCGACAGCCGCGAATAGATATAATTCGGCTGCCCCGCCATCGGCCCGGTGCCGCGAAAATAGGCTTCGTGAATGTCGCGCGCCTGCGCCGCGCTTTCATAAACGAACGTCGACGTCAGATAGACCGGCGGCTTGGCAGCACCGCTGGCGCTGGCGGGATCATAGCCTGCGGTAACCGCCAGCGTCTCGGGATGCCACGTCATCCCGGCTTCATGCGGCATGCACGAGGCCTTTTTCAAGCGCTTCGTCGAGGTATTCGTGCGCTTTTGTGCAGTACCAGTCGACAAACCGCAGCACCAGCGTTTCGGCCTCGGGCGAATAGGGCCCGGGGGTGTAGCCGGGGCTGTCGACCCCATCCTGGTTGTTTTCGGCCAGATCG
>CAITOD010000745.1 GCA_903893935.1 uncultured Sphingomonadales bacterium | reverse complement strand
GGCCCAAGGTAAACGTTGTTGTTGACCGTTTGCTGTGTTGCGATTTGTTTGGTGTATCTGCCCTCACTAAACATGCGTTTCCCTTCCGCCAGCGCTCCCTCGAAGACGAACAAAACTGGGCTCTGCAATTTGGTCGCATCTTTGACTTTGACTTTGTTCCACACGCGCGCGACTTTTCCATCGCTGCCCACCAGCACGGTGGTGCGCTCCATGCCCATGTAGGTGCGGCCATACATCGATTTTTCGGTCCAGATGCCGAGCGCATCGGACAAACCACCGGTTTCGGCATCGGTCGCGAGCGGGGCGGCAAGGCCGTGCTTGTCGATAAACCGCTGGTGCTTTTGCGGGCTGTCCTTGCTCACGCCCAGCAGCACGGTGCCGGCATTGGCAAAGCGCGGGGCGAGCGCGGAAAAATCCTTGTTTTCGGTGGTGCAGCCAGGCGTGTCGTCCTTGGGATAGAAAAACAGCACCAGTTTCTTGCCGACAAAGTCTGCCGGTCGCACGGTCTCGCCATCGGGAGACGTCAGCGCGATATCGGGTAGCGGTTCGCCCACGGTCAGGGTCATGGCTCAGATCTCCAGCGGTTCTTCAAAAACGGTCTGCCACACGGCGGCAATCGTGCCCCGCGCGGCGGCAATCGCGGCAATCAGACTGTCCCAGTCGCTCATGCCGCACGCCTCGGCGATAATGGCACGGCTCGCCTCGGGCGGATAGGCTCCATCTGGGGCAACCAGCCGCACCACCACCAGCAGCCGGGTCAGCAAGTCATGGCTTTCGCGCATGGCAAGCGGCACCAGCCCCGCATCGGCGAGCGTCGAAATCGCCAGGCCAAGGTCGGGATCGAGCCCGGTGCCCGTGCGCAATTGGAGAAAATGGACGATAAATTCGGCATCGACCAGCCCGCCGCGCGCCAGCTTGACATCGAGCGGGCCTTTGGGTGGTTTGTGTCGCGCCATTTCGCCGCGCATTTTCAGCACATCGGCGCGCAACACCGCCGCGTCACGCGGGGTTTTCAGCACGGCATCGATAATCGCGGCAAGCGCCGCGCGATCCGCCGCGCTGCCATAGACCGGGCGCGCGCGGCACAACGCCATGTGCTCCCAGGTCCAGGCTTCGTGCGTCTGATAGCGCGCAAAGCTGTCGAGGCTCACCGCGATCGGCCCTTGCGTGCCCGAAGGGCGCAGCCGCGTATCGATCTCGTAAAGCGCGCCCGCCGCGGTCGGCGCGGACAGTGCGACCGACACGCGCTGGCTCAGCCGGGTGTAATAAAGGGTCGCGCCAAGCGGGCGCGCGCCATTGGATTCGCTGGCAAAATCGCCGCTGAACAGGAACACCAGATCGAGGTCGGACGCATGTGTCAGCGCCCCGCCGCCGAGCCGGCCGAGCCCCAGGATAACCAGCCGGCTATCGGGCACCCGGCCGTGCACCGCTGAAAATTCGGCTTCGGTGGCAGCACCCAGCACGGCGATCGTTGCCTCGGCAAGCCGCGACAAGGCAGCGGCGATATCGAGCGCGCCATGGGCCTGTTCGATTAATTGCACGCCCAAGGCAAAGCGCATTTCGCCCACGCGCCGCCGCACCGCATCGAGCAGGCACTGGTAATCGTCGCCCATTTCGGTGCGCGCCAGCCGCGCGGCGATAGCTTCCACGCTGCCCGGCAAGTCGAACGCGGTGCGGTCGATCAGCGCGTCGAGCAGATCGGCGCGGCGCGCCAGATCGTCGGCGAGCACCGGGGCATGCGCCAGCACGCGCATCACCACGTCGAACAGCGCGGGCCGCGCCTCGAGCAGGCGGAACACGTTGATCGCGGTGGGCAAACGCTCGATCAGCTGTTCCCACCGCAGCAGCGCGCGCGGTGCATCGGGTGCGGCGGCAAGCGCCTGCAACAGCGGGCCGCGGATGCGCGCAAAGGCCTCGCGCGCGGCCGCGCTGCGCAGCGCGCGGAACTTGCCATTGGTCCAGCTCTCGATGCGCGGGGCCAGTGCCTCGGGTTCGGCAAAGCCCAGCGCGGCCAGTTCCTGCACCAGCGGCGGCGCGGATACCGCCACGCTGCCGCGCGGGGCCCAGGCGGCGATCAGCGCGTCGAAGCGGCGCCCGACATGATCGGAAATCCCCGCCAGTTCAGCCACCAGCGCCGCGCCATCGGGCAATCCGTCAAGCCGCGCCACATTGTCGAGCGCGGCCGGATCGTCGGGCAGGCTGTGCGTCTGCTGGTCGGCGACCATCTGCAGGCGGTGTTCGAGCGTGCGCAGCCGGTCGTAGGCAGCCCCCAGCGACGCGGCATCGTCGGCGCCGATGATCCCGGCCTGTGCCAGCGCATCGAGCGTCGCGCGCACACCGCGCAAACGCAACGCGGGATTGCGCCCGCCATGTACCAACTGGTGGGTCTGGGCAAAGAATTCGACTTCGCGAATGCCGCCGCGCCCGCGCTTGAGGTCATAGCCGGGGCCGACGTGCTGCGCCTTGGCATAATGGTCGCGGATGCGCGTGGTCAGCCGGCCGATTTCGGCAATCGCGCCGAAATCGAGGCTGCGCCGCCACACGAACGGGCGGATCGCGTCGAGAAAGGCCTGGCCGCGCGCCAGATCGCCGCTGGCCGCACGCGCGCGGATGAACGCGGCGCGCTCCCACGCCAGCGCGCTCGATTCGTAATGCGTGATCGCAGCGGCAAACGACAGCGCGAGCGGGGTCACTTCGGCTTGCGGGCGCAGCCGCAGGTCGACGCGGAACACATAGCCTTCATCGGTCGTGGTCGACAGCAATTCGACCACGCGGCGGGCAACCATCTGCGCCGCTTCGGCCGGATCGTCGCGCTCGCGCCGGGGCAAGGCAGCGGGATCGAACAGCAGGATCGGATCGATGTCGGAGGAATAGTTCAATTCCTGCGCGCCGTGCTTGCCCAGCGCGATCCCGGCAAACCCCGCATTGTCCGCATCGGGCACGCGGCGACGGATCGCCGCAGCGATCGCCGCATCGAGCGCACGATCGGCAAAATCGCTCAATGTGCCGGTGACTTGCGGCAGATCCCACGCGCCGGCGAGATCGGCAATCGCCACCACCAGGCTCAGCCCGAGTCGCTCGCGGCGCAGCGCCACGCCGACATCGTCGCTCGGCACGCCGCGCACCAGCGCGAGCGCCTCGTCGAGCGCGCCGGCGCCCAGCAGTTCGCCGAGATCGTCCCGCCGGTCGAGCGCGCGCGCCAGAAACGGTGCATGCGCGCGGGCGCGGCGGAGCGCGCCGGACCAGTCGGGCGGGTTCTTGGCTTTGGCCTTTGTTGTGCCTAAGACATCCATCGTGTTCAGGACATGGGCGCAGCCGCACCGGCACGCAAGCGGGACCACGCGAGGATGACCAGCGAGAACAGCCTTGCCGCGGGCCAGCCCAGCGGCACCGCGCTTGGCGTGGCGACCTTGCGCGCCGTGCACCAGTTGCTCGACGATCCGCTGGTGCTCGACGATCCGGTGGCGCTGCCGATCCTGGGGCCCGGGCGCGCGGCCGAAGTGATTGCCGATCCGTTCGTTTTCAACGAGCCTTATGCGCGGGCCATGCGCGGTACGATGGTCGTCCGCAGCCGCTTTGCCGAAGACGAACTGGCGCGTTCGGTCGGCACCGGCACGCGCCAATATGTCGTGCTGGGCGCAGGTCTCGATACCTTTGCCTGCCGCAACCCGTTTGCCGCGCAAGGTTTGCGCGTGTTCGAAGTCGATCATCCCGCGACGCAGGCGTGGAAATGTGGCGCACTCGCCGCGGGCGGGATCGCCGTGCCCGACAGCCTGACGTTCGTGCCGGTCGATTTCGAATGCCAGGTGCTGGCGGAAGAGCTCGCCGCAGCGGGGTTCGATCGCGACCGGCCGGCGTGCTTCGCCTGGCTGGGGGTGACGATGTACCTGACCGAACGCGCGATTGTCGATGTGCTGGGGTTTGTTGCCGGCTTGCCCCGGGGCACCTCGATCGTGTGCGATTTTCGCATCCCGCGCGAATTGCAGAGCCCGGCCGAACAGCTGCGTCACGATGCGC
>CAITOD010000744.1 GCA_903893935.1 uncultured Sphingomonadales bacterium | reverse complement strand
CGTGATGATCCAGTTGAGCACGTCGGTGTTGCAGGTGCGATAGACGAAAGCCTGCCCGTGCTCGCCATTGGCGGCAATCCCGGTCAGAAACGACCACGCATCGCGTGGCCCCTGATAATCGGCCGGCGGCGGGACAAAGCCGACCGCGGCGCTATAGGCGCCGATCCCCGATTTGGGGTCGGTGTATTCCTCGCTGAAATCGACCGCCGTGGTCATGTCCATGACCTGGCGCACGCTCGCATGGCCGAACCCGCTCGTCCCCAGTTCGGGCACGTAATCCGCGACCGGCGCGGCAGGATCGAGCCGTCCTTCGGCAATCAGCGCGGCGGCGATCGTGCCGACAAAGCTCTTGGTCACCGAAAAGGCGATGTGGCGGGTTTCGGGCCCGGTCACGCCGTACCAGCGCTCGAACACCACCTGGCCTTTGTGCACCACCAGCACGCCATCGGCATATGTGCCGAGCAGGCCCTCATCGAGCGTGATCGGCGTGTCGCGATCGAGCGGGGTAAATGGCAGCGCGCCCAGCGTTTCGTCGATCGCGCGCGGCAGCGGCGCGGCATGGCCGCCCGCGACACGCACCGTGGGCAGCAGTTCGCGGTAATGCGAAAACGCCCAGCGCGTTTTGGGAAAGCGCCAGTGATCGGTGTTGCGCCAAAGCACCTGGCGCTCGGGCGGCGGCGGGAACCCCTGCATCCAGCCGAGCATGGCGGATCGCTGGCGATGGCATCGGGCAAAGGATCAGTCATCGAGTCGCTCCGGCTGCAGGGCTGCTCCGCCGCAGTCTGCATATCCGCGCGTTCACGACAACCGGTCGCGGAAATCCTCATAGGCAAAGCGGCGCACGCATTCGAGCGCGTCGGTCTCGCTGTCCCACAGCCAGATCGACGGCAGCGGCACGCCGTTGAAGGTGGTGGTCTTGACCATCGAATAATGCGCCTGATCGAGAAACGCGAAGCGCGCACCCGGTTCGCACGCCACCGGCAGCCGGTAATCGCCGATCACATCGCCCGCGAGACACGAAGGCCCCCCCAGCCGCACCGGCTCGACAGGGCTGTCTTCGCCCTGTTCGCCCAGCATGGCCGGGCGATAGGGTGCCTCGATCACATCGGGCATGTGGCAGGTCGCCGAAATGTCGGTCACCGCGACCGGCATGCCGTTGTCGGCCACATCGAGCACGGTGCCGACCAGAATTCCGGCATCGAGTGCGACTGCTTCGCCCGGTTCGAGATAGAGCGCGCAGCCGGTTTCGGCCTGCACCGATGTCAGGAAATCGACCAGCGCGTCGCGCTGGTAATCGGCGCGCGTAATATGATGCCCGCCGCCGAAATTTAGCCATTGCAGGCGCCCGAACCATGGCTGCAAGCGCGGCCGCAGCGCCTCCCAGGTCGCCTTGAGCGGTTCGAAATCCTGTTCGCACAAACTGTGGAAATGAATGCCGTTCACGCCTTCGAGATGCGCCTCGGTCAGCTGATCGACCGGAAAACCGAGCCGCGAATGCGGGGCGCACGGGTCGTAGCGCGGCACTTCGCCGGTTGCATGGAGCGGATTGATCCGCAAACCGACGTCGAATGTATCGCCGCGTGCGCGCGCTGCCGCCAGATCGGGGGCAAACCGCGCGATCTGGCCGGGCGAATTGAAAATGATGTGATCGGACAGGCGGCAGATTTCGGGCAAGTCTGCGGCTTTGTAGCCCGCGCAATAAGTCGCGACTTCGCCGCGGTAGAATTCGCCGGCGAGCTTCGCTTCCCACAACCCCGAGGTGCACACGCCGTCGAGGTATTCGCCTATCAGGGGCGCAACGCGCCACATGCTGAACGCCTTCATCGCCGCCAGCAACCTGATCCCCGACCGGTCGCGCACATCGGCGAGCACGCCCAGATTGCGCCGCAGCGCCGCCGCATCGACGACAAACGCGGGGCTGTCGACCCGCGACAGATCAAACCGGGCAAACGCCCCCGGATCGCCCGCACGCGTTTCCATCAGAACGGCAGGGGCCCGTCGAGTTCCCTGACCTGCCACGGCAGCCCTTGTGTGTTGAGCATGGCCATGAACGGATCGGGATCGAACTGTTCCATGTTGAACACGCCGGCGCCGCTCCACAGCCCCTGCACCAGCATCGCCGCGCCGATCATTGCCGGCACCCCGGTGGTGTAGCTGACCGCCTGGTTGCCGGTTTCGGCAAAAGCGTCTTCGTGGTCGCAGATGTTGTAGATGTAGAAGGTCTTTTCCACCCCGTCCTTGGTGCCGGTGGCGATATCGCCGATATTGGTCTTGCCTTTGGTCGAAGCGCCCAGCGAAGCCGGTTCGGGCAGCACCGCCTTGAGGAATTGCAACGGGATCACTTCGTGACCCTCGTAGATCACCGGATCGATGCGCGTCATGCCGACATTCTGCAGCACGGTCAGATGGGTGATATAGGCATCGCCAAAGGTCATCCAGAACCGCGCGCGTTCCATTTCGGGGATGAACCGCGCGAGGCTTTCCAGTTCCTCGTGGTACATCAGATACATGTTCTTGGGCCCGACCGCTTCGAAGTCAAAGCTCTGGCGCGTGCTGAGCGCGGGCGTTTCCACCCAGGCGCCGTTTTCCCAGTGGCGCGCGGGCGCGGTCACTTCGCGGATGTTGATTTCGGGG
>CAITOD010000743.1 GCA_903893935.1 uncultured Sphingomonadales bacterium | reverse complement strand
CGACGGCTTCCATGAGACTCAGAGTCTCTGCGTGCTCCTCCTCTGTCTCACCGCAGAACCCTGGGAGGGGACAAACTCCTCAATAACACAACCCTCCACCTCCTGCAAGAGCAAATGCACCTCACCTGTGATGAAGTCGCTGCTGATGACCAGCGTCTGCCTGATCGCGTCACCGGCTATGGCCGCCGCGCAGACATCGCATAACTTTGACATTCCGAGCGAATCCGTCGCAAAGAGCCTGCAGGACTTTGGTCGCCAGGCGGGCAAGCAGATCGTGTTTCCCTATGACGGGCTGACCGGGCGCACGGCACCCGCAATCGTCGGGGTGCAGGACGATGCTGTCGTACTAAGCCGGCTGGCGCGTATCGCCGGGCTGGTCGTTGCACGCAACGACGGAAAAGTGATCGCGCTGACCAACCGGGCCAACCTTACCCCGGAGCAACCGGCGGCGGCCGCGGGCGCAGGCAGTGACAGCGCCGTCACGCCCGACATTATCGTGACCGCCCGCAAACAGTCTGAAAGCATCACACGCACGCCGCTGGCGGTATCGGCCATGTCGGGCGAAGATCTCAAGCGGCTGGGCGTAACCACGCTCGATTCGATCGGCGAAGTGGCGCCCAACATCGTGATCGACCGTGGCGCCGGCCAGACCGGGATCGATATCGTGCTGCGCGGCGTGGGCGACAACGGCCAGGGCCAGACGCAGACACCGGGCATCGGCGTGATCCTCGACGGGGTGCAGATCCTCGACACGCGCGCGCTGATCGTGCCGTTTTTCGACCTCGACCATATCGAAGTGCTGCGCGGGCCCCAGGGCACGCTCTATGGCGCGGCGAGCCCGGGCGGCGTGATCAAAGTGGTGAGCGCGCGTCCGACTTTCGATCTTGGCGCCAAGGCCGATCTCGAAGTCGCCAATTTCAATTCGAAGCGCGGCAATTTTGTCATCAACGCACCGCTCAGCGACAAGCTCGCCGCGCGTCTTGCGCTCAATTTCAACGATCGCGACGGCTATATCATCCAGAGCGACACCACCCAGGCAGTCGATGGCCGCACCGGTGCTCCGGTCGGTCCGGGCACCAAAGCGCTCGATGCCGAACACGACTGGTCGGCGCGCGGCAGCCTGCTGTACAAAGCCAGCGCCGACACCACGTTCCTGCTATCGGCGACGGTGCAGCATTCGTACAATTCGCCGTTCTCGTCGGTGCCTTATGCGGATTTCACCAGCGCCAACAGCGGTGTGGCGCAGCGCACGGCGCCCAACAATCCGCTTACGCCGAATACCAATGACTGGTTCTACAATGTCAACCTCGATGTGACCTCGCGGCTAGGACCGGTCGCGGCCGAACTGACTGCCGGATACAGCTATGTCAAATTCGACGATCTGACGGTCGACAACGGCGGGGTCATTCCGCCGGGCGGGCCCGGATGGATCGCCGGTCTCGCGGGCGGCCACGACAACAATTATTCTGCGGAACTGCGGCTGCACAATGCTGAAGCGGGGAAACTCGAGTGGACCGCAGGCGTGAGCTATCTCGGCGTGCGTTCGCTGGTGACCAATGGCGGTGTCAGCGCACCATGCGTGAATGACCCGGGCACCTGCTTCTTCGGCAACAACACGCAAGGCGAGGCCCCGACATTTGCGCAGACCTATATCTCGAACGGCACGCTCAACGACATCCAGCGCAACAGCACCGGGCTCTACGGCACGCTGCAATATCACCTGCTGCCCACGCTCGAACTGACCGCAGGTGCGCGTGAATCGTTCGACGACATCGCCCAGCAGGCGCATACGTTCAACTATCTGGTCAATCCGTTCTGGTTTGCCGGCCCTCCGGGTTCGACGCCGAACGTGGCGCAGAGCTTCGCCGCCGATCCCTGCACCGGGCCGACTTTCCTGACCAACCCGTTGTGCTACGGCGAAGCCGGGGTCGTCGAGGCGGGCTACAATCAGGGCCAGGCCGGCACTTATGGCGATGTGACTTCGAACCTGTCGTACCACGCAAACAAGTTCACCTGGAAAGTCGGCGTCGACTGGAAACCCGCCGAAGGCCAGCTGATTTATGCCAATATTTCAACCGGGTACAAACCTGGCGGGTTCAACCCGCCATCGGGCTACACCAATGCCCCGTGCTGCTTCAAAGCGGAAAACCTGATCGCCTATGAAATCGGCTACAAAGGTCGGCTAACCCCGTGGCTGCGTCTCGACAGCGATTTCTTCTACTACGACTACAAGGACCAGCAGGTCGTCTCGCAATTCTCGCTGGGCCAGGCCAATTTCACCCAGGCGACGATCAACACGCCGACGCGTATCTATGGTACGGAAAACCAGGCGGTGGTCACACCGACGCGCTTCGATGCGCTCACGCTGTCGGTGAACTACCTCCATACCGAATTCGTCGATCTGTTTTCCGGCGGCAACGCGGGCAATCCCTATATCAGCTGGGCCGGCCATGTGCTCGACAAGTCGCCGAGCTGGACGCTGGGCGGTGCCTATCGCCACCGGTTCGATCTGGGCAGCCACGGCATGATCAATTTCAACGCGGTGACCCACTTCACCTCGCAATACTTCATCAACGTGATTTCGAACTCGCAGACTTATCGTCAGGCACCGTTCACGCGTTCGAACGCCGATCTGACTTACGTTGCCCCGGGCGACCGGTTCAGCATCCAGGTCTTCGTCAAGAACATCGAAAACCGCGTCGAGGAAACCTTCTATCAGGGCAATCCGTTCCAGCCCGGCAACGGCAACGTGGGCATCAACGAGCCGCGCTTTTATGGTGTGCGGCTTGGCGCGAAGTTCTGAGCGCCATCCGATGCCCCCGGTTCGTTGCGCTGGCGGACCGACAAAGCCTCTCCCCTTCCCTTCGGGGGAGAGGCTTTGTACCTGTCTGAAAAATAGTTGTTATCGATACTCATAAGGATCACCTTGATGCGCGTTGCCTGGTGTTCGCTTGCTGCCATTGCCCTGACGTGCAGCCCCGCGTGGGCGCAAATGGGCCCGCCGGTCATGCCCGCAGGAATCCATGCGCGCTTTGTGCCGCTGGCGATGGGCGAGCCCGGCGTGCTGTACGAGCCCGATACGCTTGGCCCGCACGCGCAAGTGGCGTTTTTCGTCATGCATGCCAGCAACGACTACTTGCAGTTTTCGGCCTGTTTCGAACTTGCCCGGCGCGGCTATCGCGTGCTGTGCGCCAACAACACCACCAGCAAATCGGGCGCGTTCGACGATGGTGTGCTCGATGACGTGATCATGCAGGCAGGCAACGGAGTCAAATGGCTGCGCGGCCAGCCCGGGGTCAGCAAAGTGATCCTGTTCGGCCATTCGGGCGGGGCGACGGTGATGACCGCCTACCAGGCGATTGCCGAACAGGGGGTCAAATTCTGCCAGCAGCCGGAGCTGATCCACCGCTGTCCGGACCGGCTGGCCAATCTGCCCCCGGCCGATGGCGTGGCGCTGGTCGATTCGAACTGGGGCCAGGCGGCGATGACCCTGTTCAGCATCGACGCCGCGGTAAACGATGCGGGGCCCAGCCAGGATGGCGCGCACACGCTCGATCCCGCGCTCGACAGCCAGAACCCGGCGAACGGCTACGACGGCAAAGGCGCGCGGTTCAGCGAGGCATT
>CAITOD010000742.1 GCA_903893935.1 uncultured Sphingomonadales bacterium | reverse complement strand
GTGGTACGACAACGAATGGGGCTTTTCGAACCGCATGGTCGATACGGCTTCGGTAATCGGTGCGCTGATCTGACGCGCGCAGTTCAAACCTCGGACATCCCCACCCAACCCTCCCCCTGAGGGGGAGGGCTTCCTTGTGGAGCCAGCGATGACTTTCAGGACTCTCGATGACATCGGCGATGTGCAGGGCAAAGCCGTGCTGGTGCGCGAGGATCTGAACGTGCCGATGGCTGACGGGCAGGTTACCGACGACACCCGGCTGCGCGCGACCGTGGCGACGCTCGCCGAACTCGCCGACAAAGGCGCGCGCGTGCTGGTCCTGGCGCATTTCGGCCGCCCCAAAGGCGTGCGCAGCGATGCCAATTCGCTGATCCATATCGTTCCTGCGCTCCAGGCCGTGCTGGGGCGACCGGTCGGCTTCGTGGCCGATTGTGCCGGGGCCGAGGCCGAAGCTGCGGTCGCAGCGCTTGCGCCGGGATCGGTGACGGTGCTCGAAAACACCCGCTTTCATGCAGGCGAAGAAGCCAACGATCCTGCGCTGGTCGCTGCGATGGCACGGCTCGGCACGTTCTACGTCAACGATGCTTTTTCTGCCGCGCACCGCGCGCATGCCTCGACCGAGGGGCTCGCTCATGTGCTGCCCGCCTTTGCCGGGCGCGCGATGCAGGCCGAACTCGAAGCCCTGGAAAAGGCGCTCGGCAACCCCGAGCATCCGGTGGCAGCCGTAGTCGGCGGGGCCAAAGTTTCGACCAAGCTCGATGTGCTGACGCACCTCGTCACCAAAGTCGATCACCTGATCATCGGCGGCGGCATGGCCAACACGTTCCTCGCCGCACGCGGCATCGATGTCGGCAAATCGCTGTGCGAGCACGATCTTGCGCCCACCGCCGAGGCCATTCTCGAAGCTGCCGACCAGGCCGGCTGCACGGTACATTTGCCCTACGATGCGCTGGTGGCGACCGCCTTTGCCGCCAACCCGCCGTCGCTGCGCGTCGCCAATGTGCACGAGATTGCCGCCGACGAGATGATCCTCGATCTGGGGCCGCAAGCAACCGAAGCATTGGCCGATGTGCTCAAGACCTGCCGCACTTTGGTGTGGAACGGGCCGCTCGGCGCGTTCGAAATTGCCCCGTTCGACACCGCGACGGTGGCGCTGGCGCGTTCGGCGGCGGCGCTCACCCGCGAACAGGCGCTGATTTCGGTGGCAGGCGGCGGCGATACCGTTGCGGCACTCCACCACGCCGGCGTCGCGGATGATTTCAGCTATGTATCGACCGCCGGCGGCGCCTTCCTCGAATGGATGGAAGGCAAAGTCCTGCCCGGCGTTGCTGCGCTGAGCGCGGCCTAGCGGCTTGATGCGCGCAGCGGTGCTGCGAGAGCGAGCGTCGGCGAAGCTGGTGCAGGTTCGCGCAGCAAGGGCACCAGCAGCGCGTTCAGGCCGTCGAGCGTAAACGCGCCCGCTTCGGCATAACGCACCACACCCGCCCGATCGATCACGTAATTGGTCGGTACGCCCGCGAGCGGTTGATAGGGACCTTTGAGCCGGTGGAGCGGGGTGATCGCCATCGCCGCAAACAGCTTGCGCATCTGGTATTCGGGCACCGAATCTTCGGTCGTGGCGGCCAGCACGACCAGCCCGTGATCCTTTTGCGCGCGGAAATAGCCATCGAGCAGCGGCAATTCCTCGCGGCACGGCCCGCACCAGGTTGCCCAGAAATTGATCACCACCACTTTGCCGCGCAACGAGGCGAGATCGAACTGATCGCCCCTGATTGTCACGAACTGGGCATTTGGTGCCGCCTGGCCCACCGCGGGCCGCGCGGCTTGCGCGGTTGCGGGCGTTACCATGAGCCCAAGCACGATCAGGCGGGCAGCTAAGAGCAGCGTGCGCATCGGGACCTCGTCAAAAGCAGCCGGTTGCCCCTTCACGCCCGATTTTGGCGGCACGGTCAAGCCGGTGCCGCGCATGGTTCCGAATGGGACAATCGCGTCATCACTTTTACGCAAAAGGAGTGGATGTCGCGTGTTGCACCGCAACCGGCAAGCGGCTAGGGCGTGGCTGGTGCATAGGTATGCGCGACTTGGCGCAAATGGCAGGGACGAGTGTTGATGAACCACGCAGAGCAGACCCGGAAAATCGCCACCGGCAAAGGTTTTATCGCCGCGCTCGACCAGTCGGGCGGATCGACCCCCAAAGCGCTCAAAGGCTATGGCATCGAACCCGACGCCTGGACCAACGACGCCGAGATGTTCGCGCTGATCCATGCCATGCGCGCGCGGATCATCCAGTCGCCCGCGTTTACCGGCGACAAAGTGCTGGGCGCGATCCTGTTCGAACGCACGATGGATGGCACGATCGAAGGCCAGCCGGTCCCGGCCGTGCTCAATGGCAAAGGTGTGGTGCCCTTCATCAAGATCGACAAAGGCCTCGAAGACGAAGCCGACGGGGTCCAGCTGCTCAAGCCGATCCCGGGGCTCGACGACTTGCTCACGCGCGCCAAAGCGCTCGGCGTGTTCGGCACCAAAGAGCGTTCGGTGATCAATTCCGCCAATCCGGCGGGCATCGCCGCGGTGGTCAGCCAGCAGTTCGCGCTGGCGAACGAGGTGCTTGCCGCCGGGCTGATGCCGATCATCGAACCCGAAGTGAATATCAAGAGCGCCACGCGCGCAGATTGCGACGCCTTGCTGCTCCAGCACATTCTCGCCTGTCTGGATGCGCTGC
>CAITOD010000741.1 GCA_903893935.1 uncultured Sphingomonadales bacterium | reverse complement strand
CGCAAATGGTCTTTCCACGCCTGCGGGATCGGGCTTTCCTCGGTCAGCAGCGGCCGGGTGCCGAACTGGAACGCGATCGCGCCGAGTTCGGGATTGTCGATCCAGTCGTTCCATTCGCGCAGGAACCACACGCCACCGGCCATGATGATCGGCACCGTATCGGCCACGCCTTCGGCGCGCATTGTCTCGCGCAGCGCCTTGACGCGCGGAAACGGATCTTCGGGCTTGAGCGGGTCTTCGGCATTGGACAGGCCGTTGTGCCCGCCCGCGAGCCAGGGGTCTTCGTAGACCACCGCCGCCATCAGGTGCGAGACTTTGTGATAGGCGCGCTTCCACAGCGCGCGAAAGGCGCGGCCCGACGACACGATCGGCAAATAGTTGACATTGAAGCGCGCGGCGATCTCGGACAATTTGTACGGCATGCCCGCACCGCAGGTGACCCCGGTGACCAGCCCGCGGGTCTTTTCGAGCACGCCTTCGAGCACGGCTTGCGCCCCGCCCATTTCCCACAGCACATTGATATTGATCGCACCGTGTCCGCCGGCGATATCATAGGCGCGGCGCACCTGCTCGACCGCGCCGTCGATGGCATAGCGGATCAGCTGTTCATGGCGTTCGCGCCGGGTCAGTTGCAGATAGATCTGCGGCACGATCTTGCCCGACGGATCGTAACTGTCGGCATTGACCGCGCTGACCGTGCCGATGCCGCCCGCGGCCGCCCAGGCGCCCGAACTGGCATGGTTGGTGGCGGCAACCCCCTTGCCCCCTTCGATCAGCGGCCAGACTTCGCGTCCGCCGTAAACAATCGGCTTCAGACCCTTGAAAACAGACATGCAACACTTTCAACCCGGGCGCCGCGCGCTGGTGCAATGCGCGCCTGTCACCCTATATCCCAACCGCGCGACAGGTGTCGCGACCTCAACGGCGCGCTTGTGCCACGCGCCGCCCCGTCACTGGTGTATCTAAAATGTATCAATCCGCAAAGCGTCTTGCCTTAAATTTGCCAAATTTGGTCGAATTTGCCCCGAATCACACTCAATCGTCATCCGCCACGGTGACTTTTTCGCCGGTCACACGCTGCGACAGCGCGGCTGCCATGAACGGATCGAGCGCGCCATCGAGCACTTCGCCGGGATTGGTCGAGACGACGCCGGTGCGCAAGTCCTTGACCTGCTGATAGGGCTGCAACACGTATGAGCGGATCTGGTGCCCCCAGCCGATTTCGGTCTTGGCGGCATATTCGCTGTTGGTCGCCGCTTCGCGCCGCGCCAGTTCGGCTTCGTAGAGCCGCGCGCGCAGCATGCCCATCGCGGTGGCGCGGTTCTTGTGCTGACTGCGGTCGGACTGGCTGGCGACAATGATGCCCGAGGGAATGTGCGTGATCCGCACCGCCGAATCGGTGGTGTTGACGTGCTGTCCGCCCGCGCCCGATGCGCGATAGGTATCCATTTTCAGATCGGCAGGGTTGATCTCGATTTCGATATTGTCGTCGATTTCGGGATAGACCCAGACCGAGCTGAACGACGTGTGCCGCCGTGCCGAGCTGTCATAAGGGCTGATCCGGACCAGCCGGTGCACGCCGCTTTCGGTCTTGGCATAGCCATAGGCGTTTTCGCCCTTGAGCAGCAGCGTGGCGCTTTTGATCCCGGCGGCTTCGCCCGCGTGATAATCGACCAGTTCGACTTTGTAGCCGTGGCGTTCGCCCCAGCGCGTGTACATCCGCTGCAGCATTTCGGCCCAATCCTGGCTTTCGGTGCCGCCGGCGCCGGCGTGGACTTCGATAAAGGCATTGTTGGCATCGGCTTCGCCCGCGAGCAGCGCCTGCACTTTGTCGGCATCGGCGCGCGCGGCCAGCGCTGCGAGCGTTTCGAGCCCTTCGGCGATGATCGCATCGTCGCCTTCGGCTTCGCCCAGTTCAACGAATTCGATCGCGTCGGCCATTTCCTGGCTGATCTGGTTGACCGTGCCGATCGACGCCTCGAGCCGGCGGCGTTCGCGCATCACCGCTTCGGCCTGCTTGGGATCGTCCCACAGTTTCGGGTCTTCTACGCGCGCGTTGAGTTCATCGAAACGGCGCAGCGCACGATCCCAGTCGAGAAACTTGCGGACGAGTGCCAGCGCGCTCGTAATGCGATCGATATGGGCCTGCCCCTCGGCACGCATGACTTGGCTTACTCCATCACCCGGACGAGTACCGGATCAAAAACACGTCAAGCTGCGCCGCTTAGCGCAGCGGCGCAGCTTGTAAACGGATAAAAACGCAAGCTCAGTGCGCGTGGCTGAGCTTGTGCACGACCGCGAGCGTCTGATCGACATGGCTGTGCCAGTCCATGTCGGTATGCGCGACCACGATCTT
>CAITOD010000740.1 GCA_903893935.1 uncultured Sphingomonadales bacterium | reverse complement strand
TGCCATAGCCGCCCGAACCGTGGACTTCCTTGACCACCAGCTCGGCCAGATTGTCGAGCACATAAGCGAGCGCATCGCTTTCCGAGCAGCGCCAGGTCGGCACATTGGGCAGGATCGGCTTTTCACCGGTATAGAATTCGACGATTTCGGGCATGAAGCTGTAGATCGCCTTGTCATCGGAAATCCCGGTGCCCGGCGCATTGGCAATGGTGATGCCGCCCGCGCGATAGACATCCATGATCCCTGCCACACCAAGCACGCTCGAAGCGTTGAACGACAGGGGATCGAGAAATTCGTCGTCGACGCGGCGATAGATCACGTCGACCGGTTGCCAGCCGCGCGTGGTGCGCATCGCCACGCGCCCGCCTTCGACTTTCAGATCGCTGCCTTCGACCAGTTCGGCGCCCATCTGGTCGGCGAGGAACGCGTGTTCGAAATAGGCCGAATTGTAGATGCCCGGGGTCAGCACCGCGACCGTCGGCTTGTCGCCCGAAAACGCCGCGGGCGCGCATGCGGCCAAGCTGCGCGCCAGCCGGCGCGGATAATCCGAAACTTCGCGCACGCGCACACGCGTGAACAGTTCGGGAAACATCGCCATCATCGTCTCGCGGTTCTCCAGCATATAGGAGACCCCCGAGGGCGTGCGCGCGTTGTCTTCGAGCACCATGAAATCGTCGTCGCCGGTGCGCACCAGATCGATCCCGACGATATGCGTATAGACCCCGCCCGGCGGGGTGAACCCGGCCATTTGCGCAAGATAGGCGGCATTGCCCTGCAGCAGCCGTTCGGGCACGCGCCCGGCGCGCACGATTTCCTGCCGATGATAGAGATCATGGAGGAACGCATTGAGCGCGCGCACCCGCTGCTCGATGCCGCGCGACAGCTTGCGCCACTGACTGGCGGTGATGATCCGCGGCACCGGATCGAACGGGATCAACCGTTCTTCGGCAGCAGCCGCGCCATAGACATTGAACGTAATCCCGGTGCGGCGAAAGAACGCTTCGGCCTCTACCCCCTTGCGGCGCAGCAAGCCCGGCGCCTGCGCATCGAGCCACTGGCGATAGCCATGATAGGCCGGGCGCACCGTGCCATCGGGTTCGAGCATTTCATCAAAGCATGGCGGCGAAGGATTGGTCACTGGCTCACCCCGTCTTGCGCCCATTGCTCGCACAGGTGCCGGTGTCGAACAAGCCGGATTGCGGCCCGGGCGCCACCAGACGGGGGAAGATTGCTGTAAAAACCATGACCTCGTCCGACCTATCCAGCCCGACGCAGCGACTGCAACGCCTTTTTAACGCGCGTCCCGCCGATAGCGGGCAAGCCCGGCGACAATCCCCAGCGCCATGAGTTGCGCCACCACCAGCCCCTGGAAACCGCTGTGGAAGCTGCCCGTGGCATCGCGCGCGAGGCCCCAGGCGATCGGCCCGAAGAAGGCCCCGATCTGGCTCATCGCGTTGACCGTGGCCGTCGCCACCGCCATGTAGCGCGGGCCCACCAGATCGGTGCACAGCATCCACACCGACAGCGTGACGGAGCCCCAGCAGGCCACGTAAATCGCATAGGCAACAAGGCCCCACGTGGGCCCCGGATTGAGCGCAAACAGCGCATAAGCCGCGCCCACCAGCGCGGTGCTGCCGATCATGAACGGCATGCGCGTGCCGATGCGGTCCGACAGCGAGCCGGTGAACAACATGCCCGCCGCCCCCGCCAGCCCGCCCAGGCTGACCAGGAAGCCGACCGGCGCGACCGGCCAGCCGGTCACTTGCGCGAGAATTTGCGGCTCCGACAGCGTGAACGTGTAATAGGCGCCGGTCGTCAGCAGGCCGATCATGCCCAGCAGCAAGACCGCGGGCTGGCCCAGCGCCGCCAGCGCATTGCGATGCGGCGCAGGCGGGCCGTCAGCACCCAGTTGCGTGGCCAGCCAGGCCTTTTCCGCAGCACTTAGCCAGGGCACCGAGGCCGGCCGGTCGGGCAGCAGCCACAGCACCAGCAGGCCGACCGCAATCGCCGGCAGCCCTTCGCCGACAAACAGCCATTGCCAGCCCTTGAGCCCGCCCGTGCCATCGAGCGCGAGCAGCGACACCGAGGCAATGCCCATCACCACGCGCGTCAACGGCCCCGAAATATAAAACCGGCTGATCGCGCGCCCGCGCGCCGCGCGCGGGAACCACAGCGACAGATAGAAAATCACCCCCGGGAAAAACCCCGCCTCGGCCATCCCGAGCAGGAACCGCAGCGTGTAGAACTGCCAGGGCGTGCGCACGAACATCATCGCCGCCGCGATCGCGCCCCAGGTCACCATGATCCGCGCGATCCAGCGCCGCGCGCCGACGCGTTCGAGCAGCACGTTCGAAGGAATCTCGAACAGTGCATAAGACAGGAAAAACACGCCTCCGCCGATGCCGTAGACCGTGGCCGAAAACCCCAGATCGGCGTTCATCGTTTTGGCGGCAAAGCTGATGTTCGACCGGTCCATGAACGCGACCATATAGGCCAGCCCCAGCAGCGGAATGATCCGCCAGGCGGCGCGGCGCAACACAGCGGCGCCATCTACTGCAAGCTCTTGTTCCATGCCGATCCGATCCGCGTTCCCGGGAAGCGGACTATGGCGCGGTCATGCGGCAAACGCCACCGCGTTCGGGTGCTTCAGGCGTTGTCCTGGTCGAGCGTGCCGATCAGCGCGATCAGCGTGCGCGCGACATCGGGGTGCCCGGCAAAACCAAGATGGGTGCAGCGCATCGCCACCGCGCGGTCGCGCTCGCCCGGCCGGCCGCACGAACTGCGCGGCGAAACGATCCCGTCGCGCGGGCTCCACAGCGCGATCGTCGGCACCGGCGGCTTCGCGCCGAATGCACGCTCGCCCACCGGCGGCGCATCGACCGTATGCCCGGTGATCAGCTGGTAGGCGCGCCAGGCGTTGTTGGCGCGGCGATCGCCCGAAAACGGCGATCCCAGCGTGATCACCATCGCCACTGCCGCGGGATGGCGATGCGCGATCTCGCGCGCAAACAGCCCGCCGAGGCTCCATCCGACCAGCACCAGCGGCTGGCCTTCGCGCCGCGCCATCAGCGTCACGCGTTCGCACAGCCGGTCGAACCGGTCGGCATCGGGTCCGAAATTGAACCCCAGCCCCCAGTCGGCAACGCGATGGCCGGCGTTTTCGAGCACGGTGCGCAGGCCCTTCATCCGCGCCGGGTGCGTGGCAAATCCGGGCAGCAGCATCACCGGGTGCGACACGACGGGCAAGCCGTCGCTGCCCGGCCCGCGGCGTTCGGCGCGTCCTGCGCTCCACAGTTCGTAAGGCGTCTTCAGTTCGCTCAGCAGGCGCGGCAGCCCGGGCCCGCGCGCATCGCTCGGCCGCGGCTGAAACGCCAGCGACTTGCGCCGCGCGATCGCCCCGCGCCACTGCCCCACGCGCGCCTTGGCATCGAGCAAAGTATCGCCGACACCGTGATCGTTATGCGGCGTGGCACGCGCCCGTTTGGCGGCTATTTTTTGCAGCATTGTCATATGGAGATCATTCTGAAGACATAACCGGATGAAAGCCAACGATTTTGATTTGTTTCAAATTGATGTCAAAAACTGTCACAAATGCGGGCAGCGCAGCCGTTCACGCCGCGAGGCGAAACATTTGCCTATGGTGCGCCTCGTCCGATCATGATTATGTACGTGCTGTATCAAACCTGAACCGCGAGCCTTGCCGCCATGCCGACTGATGTCGTTACCGCGTTGCCGACCGAGACCATCGACACGTTCCGCGCCGACGGCGTGGTCGTGCTGCGCGGTCTGTTTGCCGACTGGATCGAGCCTCTGCGCGTAGGCACCCGGCGCAATCTGGCGAGCCCCAGTCCGCTCCATCGCAATTACACCAAAGGCGGCGCGCGGTTCTTCGGCGATTATTGCAACTGGCCGGCAATCCCCCAATTTCGTCGCTTTGTCGAACAGAGCCCGGCGGGCGAGGTGGCGCGGCAACTGATGCAATCGCGCGTGGCGCGGATTTTTCACGAGCACTTGCTGGTCAAGGAAGCCGGGGCCGATATCCCCACCCCCTGGCATCACGACAGCCCTTATTACTGCGTGCAAGGGCAGCAGACCGTCAGCTTGTGGCTGCCGCTCGATCCCGTGCCGCGCGCGATCTGCCTCGAATCCGTCGCGGGCAGCCATGCCTGGGGCAAACTGTTCCGCCCGCGCCGGTTCGACGGCACGGCTTATGACCACCAGACCGACGATCTGGTGGAAATGCCCGATATTTCGGCCGACCGCGACGCCTATGACATCCGCGCGTGGGACCTGGCGCCGGGCGATTGCATCGCGTTCGATTTCCGCACCGTGCACGGCGCGCCCGGCAATCCGACCGCGGGCGGCCGCCGCGCCTTTTCGACCCGCTGGTTCGGCGAAGACGCGCGCTATGCCGACCGTGGCGGCGTAACCTCGCCGCCTTATCGCGAGCTTGCCGGGCAGCTGCGCGCGGGCGATGCTTTGCCCGAAGACTTGTTCCCGGTGATCGCGCGCGGGTTCTGACTTGCAAGTGCGATCACAGATTCAGCCGTTCCCAATCCTGCATCAGATCGATGCAATCGCCGATATCGGCTGAGATAGCCGCCGCCAGCGCGTCTGCATCGCCCGCACCGATCGCCGCGATCGCCGCGCGGTGCTGGTCGACCATATGCGCGGTGCCATAACGGCCATAGACCACACGCATGAACGGTCCGAACTGCATCCACAGGCTTTCGATCATGCGCAAGGCAAGCGGCAACGGCGCCGCACCGTAAATCAGC
>CAITOD010000739.1 GCA_903893935.1 uncultured Sphingomonadales bacterium | reverse complement strand
CGGCGAATTGCTGCAGAAGGCCGAGCCTGAGGACCTGCTGAAGTTCGGCCTGATCCCCGAATTCGTTGGCCGCCTGCCGGTGATCGCGACGCTGGAAGACCTGGATATCGAGGCGCTGGTGCTGATCCTGCGCGAGCCCAAGAACGCGCTGGTCAAGCAGTATCAGAAGCTCTTCGAGCTCGAAGACGTGTCGCTGACGTTCACCGAAGAAGCGCTCGAAGCCATCGCCAAGCGCGCGATCGAACGCAAGACCGGCGCGCGCGGGCTGCGCTCGATTGTTGAAAGTCTGCTGCTCGACACGATGTTCGATCTGCCCACGCTCGACGGCGTCGTTGAAGTGGTGGTCGATCGCGACGTGGTCGAAGGCCGCAAGGAACCGGTGCAAGTCCACAAAGGCAAAGAAGCCGCCTAACGCGCATCCTCCCCGGAACGGGGAGGGGGACCACGCGCAGCGTGGTGGAGGGGTATCGCCTCATGGCGCATACCCGGCATGGACTGTGCCCAAGGCCAGACCCCTCCACCGCCCTGCGGGCGGTCCCCCTCCCCGTTCCGGGGAGGATCAAGGGTTATACAACCGCCTGGCTGGTCAGCGCGCAGTCGTGGGTGTGATCGGCCACTTCGATCTGCACTGTCGCGTGGCATATCCCGAAATCGTGTTCGAGTGCATGCGCCAGCGTGTGCAGGAACATATCGCCGGGGTGCCCGGCGGGCATCACCAGATGCGCGGTCAGCGCGGTTTCGGTGGTGCTCATCGGCCAGATGTGCAGATCGTGCACCGCGCTGACCCCGGCCTGGCCGCACAGAAACGCGCGCACTTTTGCTTCGCTGATCCCCGGCGGCACGCCCAGCAGGCCCATTGTCAGCGCATCGCGCGCGAGCCCCCAGGTGCTCCAGCCGATCAGCGCAACAATGCCCAGGCTCACCACGGGATCGATCCACCAGGCCCGCGTCAGGCTGATCATCAGTGCGGCCAGCACCACTCCGGCTGACACCGCCGCGTCGCCCGCCATGTGCAGAAACGCGCCGCGCAGATTGATATCGTGGTGCCGCCCGCGCAAAAACATCAGCGCGGTCAGCGTGTTGATCGCGATGCCGATGGCGGCGACGACCATCACCGGGCCGGTGGCGATCGGCTGCGGATCGAGCAGGCGGCGCACCGATTCGAGCGTGATTGCGCCAAGCGCCACCATCAGCAGCGCGGCATTGGCGAGCGCTGCGAGGATCGAGCTCGATTTCAGGCCATAGGTAAACCGCGCCGAGGGCGGCCGCGCGGCCAGCACGCTGGCGCTCCACGCGATCAGCAGCCCCAGCACATCGGACAGGTTGTGCCCGGCATCGGCGACCAGCGCCATCGAACCCGCAATCACGCCATAAAACGCTTCAACCAGCACAAACCCGGCATTGAGCGTGATGCCGATTGCAAAGGCGCGGCCAAAGCTCGCCGGCGCGTGCGAGTGGCCGTGATGGCCATGGTCGTGGTGGTGGTGACTGTGGGCCATGCACCACTGTAGCGACCACATCGGCCGGTGTGAATCGCTTTCCCGCATTCTATGCCAGGGGGCCTGTAAGCCGGGTTCTGTCATGCCGACGGTATCCGCAAACGGACCGTATCGGCACGGGCAGCCATTCCTCTAGGCCGGACATTGCTGTCAGGCTCAAGCAACCAACCCGGGCTGCGCTGGGCCGAAGCCCATGGCGTGAAACGCGCCTGCCGGATATCCGGCGCGAAGCCCCTATTCGGTCTTGCTCCGGGTGGGGTTTACCGTGCCGCGGCCGTTACCGGCGCGCGCGGTGCGCTCTTGCCGCACCGTTTCACCCTTGCCGCCGGATCGCTCCGGTGTGGCGGTCTGTTTTCTGTGGCACTTTCCCTGGGGTCGCCCCCGGCGGGCATTACCCGCCACCCTTGTTTCATGGAGCCCGGACTTTCCTCGGCATCGACGGGCGATGACGCGGCTGCCCGGCCCCCTGGCGTTTTTGGCCCTAGCATGGTCATGCCAGGGGGTCAAAATTCGCTTTGCGAATTTTGAAGTCGGCGCAGCCCGCATGCCAAAAACCTCAATCCGCTCCCAGATCG
>CAITOD010000738.1 GCA_903893935.1 uncultured Sphingomonadales bacterium | reverse complement strand
CTGCATCGCCTCGGTTTCGCGGTTGGGGCTGGCGACCGAGCCCGAATCGAGGTGGTCGCGCCCGATCACGATCGGCGCTTTCAGTTCGCCGCTTGCAACCATGTCGTTGAACGCCAGCCCCAGCCGGTGCCGGTCGCCCAGCCCCACCCAGCAGATCCGCGCGGGCAGCCCCTGAAACCTGATCTTTTCGCGCGCCATGTCGAGCCAGCGATGCAGCGCGGGGTTGTCCGGGATCAGTTCCTTCACTTTGGCATCGGTGCGGTAGATATCTTCGGGGTCGCCCGAGAGTGCTGCCCAGCGGAACGGGCCAATGCCGCGGCAAAACAGCGGCCGGATATAGGCGGGCACGAAGCCCGGGAAAGCAAAGGCATTGATCACCCCTTCGTCGAGCGCGACCTGGCGGATGTTGTTGCCATAATCGGTGGTCGGCACGCCCAGCGCCTGAAACGCCAGCATCGCCTCGACATGGCGCGCCATGCTCGCCTTGGCGGCTTTGGCAACCACTTCGGGCTCGCGCTCGCGCTTTTCGATCCATTCCGCCACGGTCCAGCCGGCGGGCAGATAGCCGTTGACCGGGTCGTGCGCGCTGGTCTGGTCGGTCAGCAAGTCGGGGCGGATGCCGCGTTCGAGCATGAGCGGCAGCAGTTCGGCGGCATTGCCGAGCAGGCCCACCGAAATCGGCGTCTTGGCGGTATTGGCCGCATCGATCATCGCCATCGCTTCATCGAGCGTGTCGGCGCGGCGATCGAGATAGCCGGTGCGCAGCCGCATATCGATGCGGCTCGCCTGGCATTCGATCGCGAGGCACGAGGCGCCGGCCATCACCGCCGCCAGCGGCTGCGCGCCGCCCATGCCGCCAAGACCTGCGGTCAGAATCCATTTGCCCGCAAGATCGCCGCCGAAATGGCGCCGGCCCATTTCGACAAAGGTTTCATAAGTGCCCTGCACGATGCCTTGCGTGCCGATGTAGATCCACGAGCCCGCGGTCATCTGGCCGTACATGGCGAGCCCCTTGCGATCGAGCTCGTTGAAATGCTCCCAGGTCGCCCACTTGGGCACGAGGTTCGAATTGGCGATCAGCACGCGCGGCGCATCGGCATGCGTCTTGAACACGCCGACCGGCTTGCCCGACTGGACCAGCAATGTCTGGTCGCTGTCGAGATCGCGCAGCGCGGCGACGATCTTGTCGAAGCTGTCCCAGTCGCGCGCGGCGCGGCCGATGCCGCCATAGACCACCAGCTCTTCGGGCCGTTCGGCAACATCGGGGTGCAAGTTGTTCATCAGCATGCGCAAAGCCGCTTCGGTCAGCCACGATTTGGCGGTCAGTCCGGTGCCGGTGGCGGCGCGGATCACGCGGGTGTTGTCGAGACGGTTGCTCATGCGGTTTCTCCCGAAATGGCGAAGGCCAGCGCGGCTTCGAGCACTTTGTGCAAAATGGGGGCAATCAGGGGCGACGGGTCGAGCGGTGCGGGCCAGGTGGCCGGGTCGAGGCGCTCGGGCTCGGCCAGATAGCCGCGCATGGCGAGTTCCATCTGCACGGCATGCACCCCGGTTTCGGGGCGGCCATAGTGCCGCGTGGTCCATCCGCCCTTGAAACGGCCGTTGACCACGTGCCCCAGCCCCGAAGCAGCACACACATCGGCGATTGCGGCGGCGAGTTCCGGCGCGCACGAGGCGCCGCTGTTGGTGCCGATGTTGAACTGGGGCAATTCGCCTTCGAACAACCGCGCGATGCGGCTGCGGATCGAATGCGCATCATAAAGCACCACGCGCGGATGATCTGCGCGCAACCGCGCGATCTCGCCCGCTAGTGCCGCATGATAGGGATCGAACCATGTTGCCCGCCGCGCGGCAATCTCGTCGGCATCGGGCACGGCATCGCGATAGAGCGGATCGCCGTCGAACGTGGTGGTCGGCACCAGTTCGGTGGTTGCCTGCCCCGGATAGAGCGAAGCGCCCGAAGGATCGCGGTTGCAGTCGATCACG
The DNA here is from genome assembly GCA_903893935.1 of uncultured Sphingomonadales bacterium. GTDB lineage: Bacteria > Pseudomonadota > Alphaproteobacteria > Sphingomonadales > Sphingomonadaceae > Novosphingobium. The sequence continues at coordinate 483 of CAITOD010000738.1, read as the reverse complement.
CTGCGGCTGACCGTGGTGGCAATCGTGGTCGCGCCCATGTCGCAAGCAAAGGCATAGAGTTCGGCGATCCACCAGTCGGCATCGCGCTGCGCCAGCCACGGCGAGACAAACCGCGCGTCGAGCCCGGCAAGATCGCTGCCCCCGTGCGGAAACGCGACCACCAGCGGCGCGCGGCCGCGATGGACCTTCAGCCAGTCCATCAGCGCACCCCGGGCAGCGGCTGCGCGACCGCCGCGATCAGCGCCCCGCCGCGCACCAGCGCATTGGCCGCTTCCATATCGGGATGGAAATGCCGGTCTTCATCGAGCGCGGGAACTTGCGCGCGCAGCACATCGCGCGCGGCTTCGAGCGGGGTCGAGGAGCGCAGCGGCGAATGGAATTCCAGCCCCTGAACCGCCGCCAGATATTCGATCCCGATCACGGCTTCGGCATTGGCGACCATCGCCGCCAGCCGCCGCGCGCCATGCGCTGCCATCGACACAT
>CAITOD010000737.1 GCA_903893935.1 uncultured Sphingomonadales bacterium | reverse complement strand
TGGCGCACCACTTCGGGCAGGCGCCCGCTCGCGCTCGCCCAGCCGGGCTCGATCCGCGCGATGGCGCGTTCGGCGAGCGGCGAGCACCACAGCAGCCGCCCGGCCAGATCGGTCGCCAGCATCATCCGCCCGGTCGCATCGAGCCCGATCGTGCTCGCCTGAACCGCGCGCGCCTGGCGCAAGTGCACGCGCACGCGCGCCAGCAATTCGTCGACATTGACCGGTTTGCGCACATAGTCGACGCCGCCGACGCGGAAGCCTTCGACCACATGTTCGCTGTCGGTCAGCCCGGTCATGAACACCACCGGCACATGGCGCGTGGCCGGATCGGCCTTGATTTTCGCGGTGGCGGCAAACCCGTCCATCCCCGGCATCACCGCGTCCATCAGCACCAGATCGGGCACGACATGCGCCATCAGATCGATCGCGGCCTGCCCCGAAATGGCGACAAGCACCGAAATGCCGCTGCTTTCAAGCGTGTCGGTGACCATGCGCAGCGATTCGGGCTGGTCATCGACCACCAGCACGGTGTCGCGGTGGAGCGGAATTCCGGTCATGGTCAGGCCTTTTCCAGCAAATGGGCAAGCCCTGAAAGGTCGAAACGATCGAGGAGGCGATACAATTTGGATATAAGCGGATGCGCCGCGCCGACAATCGCCTCGATTGCGCGGATTTCGGCCTCGATCCCGCGCACGTGCCCGATCCGCACGCGTTCGCGCAAGCGTTCGAGCGGGGCATGCGCGGCTTCGGGCAGATCGTGCGGTTCGGCATCGGCCCCGGCGCGCGGCGGCGGCGCGCTGGCAGCGAGATCGGGTGCAAATGTCCAGGTCAGCCCGAGCAGTTCGCCGATCGTATCGGCCAAAGTGTCGATTTCGACCGGTTTGACGAGGAACCGGTCGTGCGCGGCCTGTCCGGTCGGTTCGCGCTGCCCGTGGCGTTCGTGCGCATTGGCCGACAGCATGACAATCCGCATGTCGGCGCCGCCCAGCTGGCGCAGCGCGTCGGCGGTGTCCCATCCCGACCAGCCGGGCATCGCGATATCGAGCAGCGCGAGATCGAAATGCTGCGCGCGCGCCATGGCAAGCGCGGTCTCGCCGTCGGCGGCGGCGACCACATCGAACCCGAGATCGCCGAGCACTTGCCGCACGAACGCAAGCTGGCGCGGATCGTCGTCGGCAGCGAGGATCGAACGACGCGGCCCGAGATAGCCGGTGGCGCGGCGCGGCGCATGGCCGATCGCATCGCCCGGGCCATCGCGATGCCCGACCACCTGGCCCAGCATCAGCCGGATGCGAAAGCACGATCCCGCGCCCGGCACGCTGTCGAGTTCGAGCTCGCCACCCAGAATCTGGATGATCGCGCGGGTAATCGGCAAGCCCAGCCCGATCCCGCCCCCGCGCGCGCCTTCGACGCCGCGGTCGAACGGCGCAAAAATCGCTTCCTGCGATTCGGGGGCGATGCCGGGGCCGGTATCGCGCACTTCGAACACCGCGATCTGCGCGGCATAGCGCACGCCGAGCACGACTTCGCCGCTCCGGGTGTATTTGATCGCGTTGGCAAGCAGGTTGATCAGCGCCTGGCGCAACCGCTTCTGATCGGTGCGCACGTAATCGGGCAAGGCGCCGCTGATCTCGGTGCGGAACGCGAGGCCCTTGGCGGCGGCGGCCGGCCGGAACATGCGATCGATCTGGTCGATGAACGCGGGCAGCCGCACCGTGTCGCTGGCAACGCGCATCACGCCGTTTTCGACCAGCGAGATATCGAGCAGGCCTTCGACCAGATCGGTGAGGTGTTCGGCGCTGCGCCGGATCACCCGCGCGGCTTCGACGGTGTCGATCGCCGAGCCGCGTTCGAGCAACTGGGCATAGCCGTAAATGGCATTGAGCGGCGAGCGGATTTCGTGGCTGACGTTGGCGAGATAGCGGCTCTTGGCCGCGTTGGCAGCCTCCGCCGTGTCGCGCGCGCGCTGCAAGGCGCGATATTCGGAGAGGTCTTCGCTAACCGCTGTGCTCCTGCCCAGCCATCGCGCAACCGCCGCGCCAATCACCGCACCCCCAAGCAGCACGGCGCCGATCGGCCAGCCGATGCTTCGGCGCTCGAAAATACGCGGCGTCCGGCTCATGGGTCGTGGTGTCTGACCTTGCGCCCTCCTGCACCGGAACGGCACCGGTCATCGATAAGGCCCGCGCGGTTTGCACTGCAAACGCGGCGGCTTCAACCCCCCGGATCGTGCGGATGTTTGCGCTCAGATCACCGCGTCGCGCTGCAGGCGTTGCAACAGGCGCTGCGCCACCGAATGGCGGATCGCCTTGCCTTCGCGCAGTTTGACCCAGGTGTTCAGCCCGATGCCAAAATGGCTCTGGATCACTTCGGGTTTTTGGCAGTGAATGATCGAGCGCATTTTTGCGACAACCACTGGCTCGACATGGATAAGTTTCTGAACGCGCATGGTGCCCCTCGCATTGGTTGGTTGCGATCCCAGTTGATGCGCCCAGATTATGCTGCATTGCCGCAAGGCCCATACGCATTTTGACCCATGCCGCATACCAATCGAACCCGTTATAAAGGCGCGTTTTCGCGCTTGCCTCTCGCAAATGCGCGAGTCTCCGACCCGGGTCCGAGGCGGCATGGATGGCGCGATGACCGCCGCCCGAAGCAAACTTGCATCACAGATGCAGATCGCGGCGTGGCCTCTCAGCCATCGCAACGGTTGACACCATGCCTGCGGGCGCTGTCTTAAGTCACCAACACGGCAACAAGGTGCGACAGCATGCGTTATGGTTCGAATCACAAGCAGTTGTGCCGCGTGTCGGCGCTTGCGCTGCTGGTTGCATTGTCCGGTCAGGCCCGCGCCGCAGACCAGGTGCAGTACAAGCCGGCGCCCGCCTGGGTGCTGCCGGCTCCGCCCGCCGATCCGGCCAATCCACCCTCCCCGCTGCCCGGCTGGCGCACATTCGACATTCAGGAGCGGATCGAAGGTGGCGAACTGTGGGACTATATCCATAGCGCGGTCAAACTGGCGAGCCCCGACCAGCTGACCAAATCGGGCACGCTCACGCTGTCGTGGTCGCCCGATCATGGCGATCTGATCGTACACGCGGTGACCATCCTGCGCGGCGGCAAAGCAATCGATGCGCTGGCAGCCGGCGCCAAATTCGAAGTGCTGCGCCGCGAACAGCGGCTCGAAGCGCGCGAGCTCAACGGGCAATTGTCGGCCACGCTGCAAGTCGAAGGGCTGCAAGTCGGCGACGTGCTCGAAACGATCTATTCGCGCACGCTGCGCGATCCGGCGCTGCTCGGCCATGCCGGCGCCGAAGCGCCGCTGCTCGCCGAACCGGGTCGCCTTGGCTTTGGCCGGGTGCGCATTCTGTGGCGCAACGACGACAAACAGCACTGGAAGAGCTTTTTCGAAGGCGTCAAACCGGTCGAGGCCGATATCAAAATGGACGGCGCCACCTGGCACGAGCTGACGGTCATGCTGCCGGTCGCCAAACAGCCCGATCCGGCACCCGCGGCACCGGGGCGCTTTGTCCGCCCGCCGCTGCTCGAAACCTCGGACTTTGCCGGTTGGGCCGATGTCAGCCGCACGATGGCGCCGCTCTATCGCACCGATGCGCCCGAAGCGGCGATCGCGCCCGACAGCGATCTGGGCAAAGCCGTGGCCGCCATTGCCATGGCCACCAGCGATCCGCGCCAGCGCACCGCCATGGCGCTGCAACTGGTGCAGGACAAAGTGCGCTATTTCGCGGTGCAGATGAATGGCGGCAATCTGGTGCCGCAAACCCCGCAAGCGACCTGGACCAAGCGCTATGGCGACTGCAAGGCCAAGACCTATCTGCTGCTCGCGATCCTGCACAAGCTGGGGATCGAGGCCGAGCCGGCGCTCGCCAATCTGCTGAACGGCGATCTGGTCGTCAACCGCCTGCCTTCGGTTGCGGCGTTCAACCACATTTTCGTGCTCGCGCATATCGGCGGTGCAACGCTGTGGCTCGATGGAACCGGGATGGGCACGCGGCTTGCCGATCTCGACGATGTGCACCCATATCACTGGGTGCTGCCGGTGCGCGCGCAAGGCGCCGAACTGCTGCAAGCGCCCAACACGGTGCCCGCGCGCCCGCAGATCGAAGTGCAATACCAGGACGACATGCGCGGCGGGCTGACGATCGCCGCACCGCGGCATGTGCGGATGCTGCTGCGCGGGGCCGCCGCCGGGCAGATCGACGCGCAGATCGCCAGCCTCGATGCCGAAACCCGCGCCGATCTGCTGCGCCGGGTGCTGCGCGAGACGCACGCGGTGGGGATTTTCCTGCGCCCGCAATTCGCTTACGATCAGGCCTCGGGCACTGCCACGATCACCGCCGACGGCATGGTCACCTGGCAATGGAAACACGCCGACAGCCGCTACAGCTATGACCCGGGCTTTCTGCAAAAGGCATCATATCCCGACCGTTCGCGCACGATCTGGCAGGGCATCCCGTTCGTGCTCAATCCGCCGGGCCATTTCATCACGACGCAAACGATCACATTGCCGCGTGGTGGCGAAGGCATGGCAATGGAGGGGCTGGCCGATGATCCCTATGTGCATGGCACTGACATCCAGGCTTCGCTGGCAAACGGCGAATGGCATTACCAGCTGATCCACCGCGACGACGGCAGCGAACTCGAAGCCGCCAAATTGCCCGAGCGGCGGCGCATGCAGGCCGATTTCTTTGCCAAAGCGCCCAGATTGCGCAGCGCAGCCGGTTATCCGCCCGCTTGGGAAGGTGTCGAAGCGGCCAAGCGCGCGCATCTTTACGACAAAGTCGCAGCCCTGCTCGACCAGTGGGTGGCCGACAAGCCCGACGAGCCCGGCCGCTATTTCGAACGCGCGATGTTCCATGCCTCGATTTACGAACGCGACAAGGCGATTGCCGATTTCACCCGGCTGCTCGCGCTCAAGGCCGACAAGGCATATTATCGCGCGCGCGCCGGGCTTTACAGCGCGACCGGGCGCAAGGCGCTGGCGCTCGCCGATTTCAAGGCGGCGATCGATCTCGATCCGTCGGACCCCGCGACAATGGCCGGGCTCGCGCATCTGCTCGCGCAGACCGGCGCCAAGGACGACGCGCTCGCACGGATCGATGCCGCAACCACCGCGGGCAGCGACACCGAAACCGCCTATCTGGCGATGAAAGCCGATGTGCTGGCAATCAGCGGCGATGCGCCCGGCGCGCTCGCCGCGATCGACACCGCGCTCGAAAAGCGCTCGGGCGACCCGGTGCTGCTCAACAGCCGCTGCTGGATCAAGGGCGA
>CAITOD010000736.1 GCA_903893935.1 uncultured Sphingomonadales bacterium | reverse complement strand
CGCGCGCAAGGCGCGTTCGATCCACACGCCACCCGGTTCGCCATCGGTCACGCGCGCGGTGTCGCGGAACAAGTCGGGCAAGTGCGCGGTAAGCCCCGTCTCTCCGTGCGCACGCCAGCGTTCGAGCCAGGCGATCAGCACCGCGTTCTGCCGCTGCATCAGCCGCTCGGCAAGCGCTGCCAGCAGATCGTACTTGTTGCGGAAATGGCGATAGAGCGCGGGCGGCGTCATCCCCGCGGCCTGCGCCACCAGGTTGGTCGAAATCCGCTCGATCCCGACTTCGCCCAGCAGCGCGCCCGCCACGTCGAGCAGGCGCTCGCGCGTGCGATGCGCGCGATCCTGCACCGGCGGCGCGGGCCGTTCAAAAATGGTTGAAGTCACCGCTACCATCGTCTGTTCCCTCTCCCGGAACCGCGATTCGATAGCGATGACTATATTTTATCCCAAACCCGAGTCAATCCTACCAGGTGCCGGTGTTGGCCATGCTCGCCCAGGGTTCGGCGGGTTCGAGCCGGCCGTTCTGCAGCAGTTCGACCGAAATCCCGTCGGGGCTTTTGACGAAAGCCATGTGCCCGTCGCGCGGCGGGCGGTGGATCACATGCCCGGCTGCGGCGATCCGCGCGCAAGTTTCGTAAATGTTGTCGACCTGGAACGCGAGGTGGCCGAAATTGCGCCCGCCGGAATAGACTTCGGCGCTGCCGTCTTCGGGCGGCCAGTTCCACGTCAGCTCGACTTCGGCGATGCCTTCCTGCCCCGGTGCGGCGAGGAAAATCAGCGTGAAGCGCCCGCCGGCGCTTTCGAACCGCCGCACTTCTTCGAGCCCGATCAGGTTGAAAAAGGCGATTGTCGCATCGGGATCGGTGATCCGGATCATCGTGTGCAAGTATCTGGTCATGGCAACCTCCGCTTCAAAACTGGTATGACACAGTGATCACCCCGGCGCTACGCGCGGCGCGCCAGGTGGCCGCCGGATCTGGCGTGGCCAGCGCTGCGGCATGCGACACGCTGGTGCCGACCAGCGAAAGATCGAGGCCAAACGCCTTGTGGCTGGCGGTGAGCCCGAGCCGGTAATCCCAATATGGACCGGTGTAATCGAGCGACCCCGCAGTGTGCCCCAGATGCGCGTGGAGACTGAGCGGCGTGCCGGGAATGTCGCTGCGTCCTTCGGCAAACAGATAGGTGTTGTCGCGCGCCGTGCTCGCGGGTGCGACGCGTTGCGGCGGGGCATAGGCGAGCCCGGCGCGCAGATCGACCGGGCCGATCTGCCGGTCGAGCGCGGCCGACAGTTCGACCAGATTCTTGCCCGCGCGATCCGCATAGATATACCCGCGCAAGCCCAGATCGACCCGCAGCCCACTGCTGCCGAGCGCGTGGTCATAGCCGGCATAGAGATCGACTTCGGCATGCCCGTAATCGAGCGCCGGGCCGGGGGATTCGCTGGTCACGGTCAGGCCGCCATAGACCCCGCTGACATGGCTCAGTTCAAGATCGCCTTGCACGGCCGGTTCGCCGTCGCTGCGCGAAAGTCCGCGAAACCGGTACTGGCTGAAGACATCGGCCGATCCCGACAGCGTGAGCGGTGATGGTGGCGCCACATCCTGCGCTGACGCGGGGATAGGCGCGAGCACGGCAAACGCGAATGGCACCAGCAGGCGAGGAGGGCGCAAAATCACGCCGGTTACATGGCCGCAACCACCGCGCGGCGCAAGCGCGGCGGCGATGGTGGCGTGATCTGGCCTGTCGATTCGGATGTCCCTGGCAGCATCAAACTTACCCTCCGTTCGGGGGAGGATGGGGCGGATGGAGGGTGGAGCGCAGCCCGGTCTCGCGCACACCAACCCCGATCCCCCTTGCCTTCAGCGCACCGCTGCACATATGGGCCGGCATGATCAAAAAACTGCGCACGTTGCTGAATTCGGTGCCCGAAGCCGAGCCGATCGTGACCCGGATTCCCGATGGTGAGCGGGTCTATGCGATTGGCGATATCCACGGCCGCGCCGACCTGTTCGAAACGATGATTGCGCAAATCGATGCCGATGATGCCGCGCGCGGCATGGCGCAGACGACGGTCATCCTGCTTGGTGATCTGGTCGATCGCGGGCCCGAAAGCGCGCGGGTGATTGCGCTCGCGCGCGACTGGGGTGCGCGGCGCCGCGTGCGCCTGCTCCAGGGCAATCACGAGGAAATGTTTCTCGGCGGGTTCGACGACGACAAAGTGCTGCGCCATTTCCTGCGCTATGGCGGGCGCGAGACGCTGCTCAGCTATCCGATCGCGGCGGACGAATACCATCGCGCGACGCTCGAGGAATTGCAGGCGCTGATGCGCGAACGCGTGCCCGCCGCAGATCTTGCCTTCCTGCGCGCGATGGAAGACCTGATCCGCATCGGCGACTATGTTTTCGTCCACGCCGGCATCCGCCCCGGTCTGCCGCTGGACGCGCAGGTGCCCGCCGATTTGCGCTGGATTCGCGGCGAATTCTATGACGACCCGCGCCCGCGCGATTTTGCCGTCGTCCACGGCCACACCATCACGCCCGCGCCCGAACTGCACCCGAACCGGATCGGCATCGACACCGGCGCGTTTGCCAGCGGGCAATTGACCGCGATCGGGCTGGAAGGCACCGAACGCTGGCTGATCGTGGCGGAGGGCGAACCGGCCTGAGCGGTTACCGGAAGATGCAGTTGTCGTAATCGCCGCGCACCACGTTTTCGCGCGCTGCAATCACATTGCCGTGACGACGGATGCGGCCGGTGGCGCCAACCACGGCGCGCACTTTGGGCTGCGGAAAGGCGGCTGCGATCCGCGCCGCTTCGACGGTGGAGAGTTCGGCGGCCGGCTTGCTGTAATAGCGTTGCGCCCCGGCTTCGACGCCATACGTGCCGATGCCCGTTTCGGCGAGGTTGAGATAGACTTCCATGATCCGCCGCTTGCCCCAGACCGCTTCGATCAACAGCGTGTACCAGGCCTCGACCGCCTTGCGCAGATAACCGCCGCCTTGCCACAGGAAGGCGTTCTTGGCGGTTTGCTGGCTGATCGTCGATCCGCCGCGAATCCGGCCGCCCTGTTCGTTGCGTTGCCAGGCCCTGCTGATGGCATCTTCGTCGAAGCCCAGATGGCGGCAAAACTTCGCGTCTTCGCCCGCGATCGCGGCATCGACCATCGGCCGGCTGATTCGCGCAAGCGGCACCCAGGTGCGTGTGTCGCCGTGCGGGTCGAACAGCATGGTATAAGTAAACGGCACCGGCACGAACTTGTAGATCACCACTTGCGCGACACTCAACGCCACAAAGCCCAGCACCAGCCGCACCAGAATATTTGTCAGGCGCGCAACAAGCCCACGTTTCCTTTGGTTTTTCAACGAGGATTTGGCTGGTGCGTTGAGCAGGTCCTGCCATTCTGGGTTCATGATGCCTGCCCGAAAATAGATACAGTGGAAACTATGCGTTGCTGCAGCGCAACACGGCATTAGCAAAAGTGCGGGTGCCTATAAAAGGATTATAAAGCCATGCCTTTGTTGGATAGCCCGATCTCGGAGCTGGCGACAAGAGCAGGGGCCAGGTTCCAATTCGAATGATTGGGATTGATACGACGATAAAGGTGGGAACTGTCTGCCAGACCTTGCGTCTGGTCGATAAGCAATAGAACGTCAGATCAACCCCCAAAAGTACAAAAGCGGCCAAAGGCCGCATCTAGGGGCTCAGAAACCATGCGAAAGCATAAACTTGCGCTTTGCGTGGGGCTGGCAATTGCAACCACCGCAATGCCCGCCTTGGCGCATACCAGCGATTCCGATGGCAAGTCTGCATCGGCAGACAGCGCCGCCGCCGACCAGACCACTCCGGCCACCCCGCCTGCTGCTGCGCCCGCAGCAGCACCGGCAGCACCCGCAACCACATTCTCGACGACGTCGATCACCTCGCCTTCGGCATCGAAAACCATCACCGATGCTTCGCTCGGCACCAGCGTGATCGGGCGGTTTTTCCGCTATCAGGCCGCCGAATGGAATGAGGCCGCGTCGCCGCTGGCGACCGATCCCAACGCACCTCCGGGCCGCCGTCCTTATTTCCCGCCGCAGCCGGTAACCACGCCGCCTTATCCCTACACCGAATGGCCTTATGGCGGCGCCACTTCGCTCGGCGTCAACCGCCCGGCTTCGGTCGATAGCCCGCTGATGGTGGCGATCGCCGACACCGGTCTGGGCAAGGCCTTGTCCGCAGCGCATATCCAGACTTATGGCTGGTTCGACATCGGCGGCAACCTGTCAACCAGCACCGTCCAGGGCGGCAACCAGCCGGCCGCTTATGCCTATGATCCCAATACCGTGCTGCTCAACCAGATTGCGCTCTATGTCGAGCGCACGCCCGACACGGTGCAGGAAGATCACGTCGACTGGGGTTTCCGCGTCGGCGGCGTCTACGGGTCGGACTACCACTATACCGCTTCGCGCGGCTTTCTGGTCGATCGCGGCCTCTATCAGAAGAACAAGGTCAACGGCCTCGATATTCCGATGATCTGGGGCGAACTTTATGTTCCCAACATCGCCAAGGGTCTGCTGATCCGCGTCGGACGGTATATTTCGGTGCCTGACATCGAAGCGCAGCTGGCGCCGAACAATTACATGTATACGCACTCGATCACGTATACCTATGACAACTATACCAACGAAGGCATTGCGCTGACTCTCGCGGTG
>CAITOD010000735.1 GCA_903893935.1 uncultured Sphingomonadales bacterium | reverse complement strand
CAGCCGCTTGAGCGCTGAACCAAGACCATGCATAAGCCTTGTTCTAACGCAGGGCATGAAGCATCCAGATTCAAACCTTCTTGCCGTGATAGGCAATGTTCAACTTCAGGATTTGCGTTGACGATGCGCGTTCCGTCTCTACCTCCAGGGCATCGATCGGTAATTACCCACCCCCTTGCCAAGGCGGTCGGTGTGTGATTCACACTAGCGATGAATCGCGAGGAACTCGAGCGGCTTACGAAGCCTGAGTTGATCGATCTGCTGCTGGGTCTGCAGCGGCCTGACAAGACTTCGCGCACATCTTCTAAGCCGCCATCGACCGACCGGAAAGGCAAGCGGGAAGGTTCTCGTCCCGGCGGTGCCAAACCTGGGCATAAGGGTTTCGCCCGTTCGCTGGCCGAAGCAGTCGATGCACACGAAGCTCACCGGCCTGCGCACTGCCAGCATTGCGGCCTGCCATTTGGCGACGATGCGATGGGTGATGTCATCGGAGAATACGACGAGATCGACTTGCCCAAGATCAAGCCGATCATCCGGCGGCACCGCCGGATGTCTTGCCGCTGTGCGACATGCGGCAAGACAACCAGCGCACCGGTGCCGCAGGCCGCGCAAGGCACGCCATTTGGCCACCGCATCCACGCGCTGGCGCTCTATCTCAAGTCGAACCAGCTATTTTCCTACCAGCGGTTGCAAAGCGTATTTGCCGATCTGTTCGGACTGGATATCAGCCAGGGCGCGCTGATGAACATGTTCAAGCGCGCCGCGCCGATCTTTGCCGCCAAGCGCGACGATGCGCTCGTGGCCTTGCGCCGCGCGACGGTTGTTGCGTGCGATGAGACCGGAATGCGGATCGAGGGCTGCAACGGCTATCAATGGGTGTTCTGCGCGCCCGACGCCGTCGTCCATACTGCCGGATTCAGCCGCGCCGCCCAGGTCGTGCGCGACACGATGGCCGGGCACCAACCTGACGTGTGGGTATCGGATCGCTATACCGGCCAGCAAGGGCATGGACTGCGCCACCAGACCTGTCTGGCCCATCTCGACCGCAAGGCGCGCTTTGTCGAACATCACGGTACCGATCTTATCGGCATGCGGCTCCAACTCTGGTTCGATCGCGCCTTTAGCCTTGCGCGCGACATCGCCACGCTCGCGGCCTCCACGGTGAAAAATCGAAGGCGTGCATTGCTACGCGACCTCGATGCGATCCTGGACACTGCCACCGATTGCGAACTGGCCCAGGAACTGCTCGGGCAAATCAGGCGCGCGCGCGACCAACTGCTCACCTTCTGCGACTTCCCCGGCAAGGTCGATGCCACCAACAACGTCAGCGAGCGCGCCCTGCGGCCAAGCGTAATCCAGCGCAAAGTCACCAACGGCTATCGCGCAAAGTGGGCCGCCGATGCCGAGGCAGACCTGCGAACCACAGTCGATACCGCTCGGCTGTCTGGCGCAAACCCATTCCATACCATCCTGGGTGCCGTCTCCGCCTGACAACTCAGCGCTGGGGGTGGGTAATTACGTAATATCTGTTGATTTATTTCTTATGAATTCGATTTGCGCCGGCGATTCCAGAATTCCCAAACCAATATTGTTATCATTTATACCTGAAATATAGCTCAGGCCGATCACCCATCCCCCCCAATTTGAGGATTTCGACAGGCTGGTCTCATGCGAGATGAGATAAGATTGGTTTACTGCTTCAAAGTGATAAT
>CAITOD010000734.1 GCA_903893935.1 uncultured Sphingomonadales bacterium | reverse complement strand
TTGATAGAGCTGCAATCGAATATATCAAAAAATTCGCTGACCCGACGAGGCACGGAAGGTCCATAGCATTATCAGACGCGGACCGCGCGTCGATATTTGTACTGACAGATGAGATTTTATTGCGATATATTTCGTTTGGGACGAATGGATGCGCGCCATTGGATCTTACAATGCTAGAAGCTCCATAGGGGTCAAGTGGATTGTTGTTGACGGTCGAGACAATTGCGGAGCAAGTGAATGGATTGACTGCGCTCCAGGAACGGCGGCTACCTCTACTAGGCTGACTAAAAACAGGGTTCTGCTAACAGCCGAATCTCAGCCAACTGCCAAAAGCCACCATCCAACCGGGAAGCATGAAACAACGGCTTCGTCCCACTTCCTCCAATTTCCGTAATGGGATTGAAGCGCGAATCTGTCTTCACGACCTAAAGCGCGACCCCAACTTTCAACCCTTCAAACACCGCCTCTTCCGCCGTGCGCGGGCTCAGCGCGTCGCCGATCACGTGCAAGTCCATCCCCATATCCGCCAGTTCGCCCTCCAGCGTGCTTACGCTCTGGTGGCCGAGATTGGTGATCAGCGTATCGATATCTTCGAACACGATCGGCGCGCCGCTTGCGGCGTGTTCGCAATAGACGGTGCGGTCGTCCACGCCATAGAGCCGCGCATATGGCACGACTTCGACGCCCAGCGCGTGGAGCGTGCCGGCCCATTGGTCGCGCACATACTGGTGGATGCGTTGCCCCGCCATATAGCCATCGACCGCCAGCCGCACCCGGCAGCCGTCGCGCGCCAGCTTTTCGGCGAGCCCCATGCCGATCCAGTCGAGGCTCCAGTCGGCAATCAGCACCGAGGCGCCCACATTGACTTCGTTGCGCAAGACTTGCCACGGGGTGACAACGTGGCCGCTCGCCGCGCCTTCGCACGCTGCCGCGCGCGGCACTGCGCCGGTTGCGATCACCACCGCGTCGGGTGCGAGCGTTTCGACCAGCGCGCGCGTGACGGGCTGGTTCAGCCGCACGTCTACCCCCGCCAGCGCCATTTCGCGCGCCAGATTGGTGACGATGCCGCCGAATTCGGCGCGGCCGGGCAGGCTTTGCGCCAGCAGCGCCTGCCCGCCAAGCTGGCGCCCGGCTTCGCACAGAATCACCAGATGCCCCCGCGCGGCGGCGACGGCGGCGGCTTTCATTCCCGCCGGGCCCCCGCCCGCAATCACGATGCGGCGCGGGCGGGGCGCAGGGGTGATCGCGCCATAAGTCAGTTCGCGTCCGGTTTCGGGGTGCTGGATGCACGAGATCGGATAGCCCATGTGGAAATGGCCGATACAGGCCTGGTTGCAGGCGATACAGGCGCGGATATCGTCGAGCCGGTTGTCGCGGGCCTTGGCTGGCATTTCGGGGTCGCAGATCAGCGCGCGCGTGACGGGCTGGTTCAGCCGCACGTCGACCCCGGCCAGCGCCAGTTCGCGCGCGAGATTGGTGACGATGCCGCCGAATTCGGCACGCGAGGGCAGCATCTGGGCCAGCACCGCCTGCCCGCCAAGCTGGCGCCCGGCTTCGCACAGAATCACCTGATGCCCCCGCGCG
>CAITOD010000733.1 GCA_903893935.1 uncultured Sphingomonadales bacterium | reverse complement strand
TGTCGATGATCGACAGCAGCGTCAAAGACCCGCCATACAGATTGAGCGTGGTGATCGTCACCAGCGACAGCGATGACAGCACGATCAACACCGGGCCAAACCCGGGCCACACCAGATTGCCCGCTTGCAGCACCGCACTCACGATCTCGTGCCCGGGAAACAGCGCGATCGCCACATCGCCCACGAGCATCATCCACGCGCCGCCCAGATAAGCGCCGATGAACGTCCACCAGAACGACGCGGTAACGCCCACATCGCGCGGCAGATAGCGCGAATAGTCCGACACATAGATCGACCACGACAGCTGGTAGCCGGCGACCGCGAAGAACTGCACCAGGAACGGGATCGTCGCCCATGGGCCAAGCCCCAGTTGCGGCCGGCCGTGCCCGACCATCGCCACGCCCACCGTGTAGATAAGCAGCGCCACGATCACCAGGCCGGCGAGCGAACGCTGCGCAAGGTGGATCATGTCGTAGCCCGCCACAGCAAACAGCAGCGCCGCCAGGCTGAACACGATGAACACGCCGATGAGCGCTGGCTGGGACAAATGCGTACCGGTGAGGTCCTGCACCGCGACGCCCATCACCACTTCGTTGAACACGGTGTAGCCGACATAAGTAACCAGCGCGAAGCACCACACCAGCAAGGCGCCGCGATAGCCGAATTGCGGGCGCGACTGGATCATCTGCGGCAGGCCGAGCTCGGGCCCCTGGCTCGAATGCGAGGCCATGAACAGCGTGCCGAGCGCACATCCGGTCAGGATCGACAGCACCGACCAGCCAAACCCCAGTCCCATCGCCATGCCGATCGCGCCGGTCGCCAGAGTGGCCAGATGCGCATCGCCGCTGAACCAGATCGGCCACAAGTGCCAGACTTTGCCGTGGCGCTCGCGCAAGGGCACGTAATCAATCGAATGGCTTTCAACCAGTTGCATCGGCGCCCTCTCGGCGGGTGGGATCGCGGGGGCTCTTGCCGACCCCGAAGCCCGGTTCATGCCCGACTGCGATCGCAGGCGAAAGGGGGTCATGGTCCGGACCGGTAAAAAGCGTGGGCGGGCTGCGGCGGCAACTTCCCCCACACAGGCATCCTCTACCCCACCTCACCCCGTCCCCACCCCCGTCCCCCACCCCCGTTCGTGCTGAGCCTGTCGAAGCACGCGCGCCAACCCCTGCCCGGGCGGTCAGGCAAGGCGCCCGGGACAAGGATCGCGCGCCTGCTTCGACAGGCTCAGCACGAACGGAGCAGGGGTGGGAGGAGGGGGTAAGGGGTAAGGGGTAAGGGGTAAAGGGTAAGGGGTAAGTGGCGCGCAGGGCCGGGCGCCGTCAGTTGGGCCTCGCCTTGTGCCCACGAACGGCTATGCTTGCCCGGGCATAACCTGAACCGGAGCGCGTGCGTGGAATTGGCTGTCATCCTGATCGGCGCGGCAATCGCGTGTTTGCTGGTGATCACGCTTCTGGCCACGCGTCGCGCCGAACGCATCGCCCCGCCGCTCGGGAAGTTTTGCACGGTGCCTGGCGCGCGGCTCCATTACACCGATCAGGGCACGGGCAGCGCGATCGTGCTGATCCATGGCCTTGCCGGCAATTTGCGCAATTTTTCGCCGGCTTTGGTGGGCCATCTGGCGCGCTCGCACCGGGTGATCGCGATCGACCGGCCGGGGGCGGGCTATTCAACCGCAACCGGCCCGTTTCCCGATCTGCTTGGGCAGGCCGCGATGATTGCCGCTTTGATCGAAAGGCTCGAGCTCGGACCCGCAACGCTGGTCGGCCATTCGATGGGCGGCGCGCTGGCGCTCGCGCTGGTCGAGGCGCGGCCCGACCTCGTTGCGTCGCTGGCACTGATCGCGCCGCTGACACAGCAAATCACCGATGTGCCGCCGCAGTTCCGCACGCTGATGGTGCAATCGCCGTGGCTGCGCCGGGTCTTCGCCTGGCTGGTGATCTGCCCCGCCGGGCTGCTTGCCGGGCGTGCGAAACGGTTGCCCGCGTTTACCCCCGATCCGGTGCCGGCCAGCTTTGAAAGCGAGGGCGGCGGCGCGTTGCTGTTCCGCCCGCGCGCGTTCGATGCGGCATCGCGCGATGCGCAATCGGTGCGCGATGTGCTGCCCGCGATCATCGCGGGGTATCCCGCCTTGATGCGCCCGGTCGCAGTGCTGTTTGGCAAAGGCGATCAGCTGCTCGATCCCGCGCTGCACGGCGAGGCGTTTGCGGGCGAGGTCGCGGGCGCGCGGTGCACGCTGGTCGAAGGCGGGCATATGCTGCCCTATGTCCACCCGCTGCTTGCAGCGCGATGGATCGAAGCCGTGATCGCCTAAATCCCGCGCTGCAAGCGAAAGCGGCGGATGCCGCCGGCGCGCGCGATCGCGGCGCTGACATCGGCGCGCGCTTTCAATTGCGGCAGCGCTGCCACACCGGGGTCGGCGGGGTTGGGAAACGGCGGGTCGTCGTAATCCGACAGATCGAGCAGCGCATCGACGCGCAGATCGGGATCGTCGAGCTGGCGGATCAGCACGGCGGCGGCACCATCGAGATCGCCCATGCATTGCAGCAGGGCTTGCGCATTTTGCGGCAAGTCGCGTTCGTGCGCCAGCGCATAGTCGCGATCGGCTTTGGCGCCGGCCAGATCGCCGGTGCGAAACCGCGCGCAGCCGCGGTCGAACGTGAACACCATCGTGCCGAAGTCGCTGGTCATGCCCGGACCGGCCTTGAACCCCGCCAAAGTCGTCAACGCGTCGGCATCGTGGCCGTGGGTCATCTGCAATTCGGCCAGATCGAGCGTCTGGTTGACATTGACCGCGCCCTCCTCGTGGATCGCAGCCCCTTTGCGCAGCGCTGCGACCGCATCGTCGTAGCGGCCGAGAAAGGCATAAGTCTCGGAAAGAAAGTCCCACCAGTTGCCCGCCTGGTCTTTCAGATCGGTGAAACGCGACGCATTTGGGCCATCGGGCCGGTTGCGCTCGAGCACCGCCAGCGAGTCCTGCCCGCGCCCGAGCCAGCGCAACCGCCGCGAGATATCGATCGCTGTGCGCAGATTGTCGGGATGCGCGGCAAATTGCTTTTGCAGCCGCGCAAGATCCTGCTCGACTGCCGCGCGCGCATCGAAACCGGCCGGAACCACTTTGCGCAGCCGCAGATCGAGGCTGGCGTGGATGCGGTCGAGCGCGTTGTCGATCTTAGCGAAGACCGCGCCGGCTTTGGCGGTGTCGCCCCTGGCGGCAAGCACTGCGGCATATTCATAGCGGAAATGGTCGATGGTCATGCCCGGCTCGCTCGGCGCGTAGCCGCGATCAACCACGATCGCATATAATCTGGCTTGCTCGGCGGTCTTGTGCGCAGCGCTCAGATCGCGTTCGATATTGTAGAACCAGCTGATCGGGGTGTCGTTGAAATCGTCCTTGTGCAGCGTGGCCAAAGCTTCGATCAGGCCAAGCGCGGGCACCGGCTGGTGGTCGCGCATCAGCTGCCACAGGCTTACGCGCAGCGACAGCGCTGAAGGATGGGCAAGCTTTGCCCCGGCGCTGGCAAAACCATAAGCCACATCGTCCTGATCGCGCTGCAAGGCGCAGCTTGTGCCGAGATCAAGCGCCGCGCCCTGCTTGTCGCGGCCCAGCGCGGCAAATCCCGCAGTCTTGCGCAAGCCTTCGAGAATATCGATCGCCCCCTGGCAATCCTCGGCTTGCGCCTTTTGCGCCGCCGCCATCAGCGTTTCGAGCGCCGCCTGCGATGCGGATGCGTCATAGATCGGCAAAGCCTGCTTGTCGGGCAGGCTGCGCGCCTCGGCACTGCCCGATGCCAGGGCCGCAAGCGCACAGCCCCACGTCGCGGCATAGCGCCAGCCGGACATCTCGTTTTTCATCGCTTATCTCCGTGCCACACCTGTTCGCACCGCAGCGCTGCCTCTTGCGTTCTAGGCGTAACCGGCGCGGTTTTACAGAGCTTTGCCATCGGTGCGCTTGTGTCGAGGCGCACCGAGCCGGGTTGACAAACGCCGCATTGGGCACGAACGCCAGCAGATTGGCGACGATCCTGGGGCAAATGGGCAAAGTCGAGTTTCCGAACGCGCGCAGTTGCTCGCAGACCGTGTTGCACGATTTCCTTGCAGCACCGCTGGCGCGCGATCGGGCGGCGATTGCGATCGATGTTCCGCCCGCGCGCGACCGGCC
>CAITOD010000732.1 GCA_903893935.1 uncultured Sphingomonadales bacterium | reverse complement strand
CAGGTCAAGAAATTCAGCCAGAACCACCCCGATGTGATCGGCTTTATCGAGCGCATCGGCCGCGTGTGTGACGAATATGGCGCGATCTTTACCGTCGCCGAAGTCGGCGGCGACGATGCCATGCCGCTGATGAAAGCCTACACCGCCGGCGATCACCGCCTGTCGAGCGCCTATGGCTTCGATTTTCTCTATGCCCCCGCGCTCGATGCCGATCTGGTCGCCAAAGTGCTGCGCGACTGGTCGGGCAAGCCCGATGCGCAAGGTCGCGCCGAAGGCTGGCCGAGCTGGGCGTTCGAAAACCACGACGCGCCGCGCTGCCTGTCGCGCTGGACCGATGCGGCATCGCGCCCGGCGTTTGCGCGCATGATCATGGCCTTGCTGGTGGCGTTGCGCGGCAATGTGTTCCTCTACCAGGGGCAGGAACTGGGGCTGTTGCAGGACGAGATCCCGTTCCACCTGCTCAAGGACCCCGAGGCGATCGCCAACTGGCCGCTGACGCTCAGCCGCGATGGCGTGCGCACGCCGATGCCGTGGGACCACGCGGCACCCAACGGCGGATTCACGTGCGGCGAGCCGTGGTTGCCGCTCTCGTCGGGCAATGTCGCTCGCTCGGTGGCAAGCCAGCAGGACGATCCCGCCGCCCTGCTCGCGCACACCCGCGCGATGCTGGCGTTGCGCCGCGCGCATGATGCGCTGCGGCTGGGCTCGATCGAGGCGTTGCAGGTGCATGGCGACTTGCTGTGCTTTACGCGCCGCGCGGGCGCGGAAACGATCCATTGCGCGTTCAATATCGGCCGCGAGCCGCATAGCCACAAAGCGCCGTCGGGCGAAGTGATCCTCGCGCTCAACGATGCCGACGCGCTGCACTTGCCCGCCTGGGGCGTTCTCTTGATCAAGGAAACCGGCCTGTGAAGCCTTGTTCGATCCTGCTCGCCGGCGCCTTGCTGGCATGCGCCCTGCCCGTTTCGGCCGAGGCGCAGACCGCACCGGTGTGTCGCAACAGCCCCGATGCAAGCAATGCGCTGTGTGTGACGATCGACAACGACACGCGCATCCGCTGGTCGCTCGACCGGCGCGGGCATGCGCTGGTGGCGCCTTCGCTGATGGGTTTCATCCTGACCGACGGGCTCAATCTGGTGCGCGGCTGGACGATCGCGGGCAGCGAGGTCGCCAGCGGCGACGACACCTGGGAGCAGCCGTGGGGCGAACGCCGCTTTGTGCGCGACCATTACAACGAATTGCTGGTGCATTTCGTGCAAAGCGCCGAACAGGGCGCGCGGCGCATGGATGTGCGGTTCCGCCTGTTCGACAACGGCGTGGGCTTTCGCTACGAATTCCCGCAGCAGGCGGCGATGACGACCATGCACATCGCCGATGAGACCACCGAATTCGCGATCGTGCCCAAAGGCACCGCATGGTGGGAAACCGGCGGCGAATGGAACCGCTACGAACAGCTCTATCAAAAAACCCCGATCGACGGCGTTGCCACCGCGCATACCCCGGTGACGATGCGGCTCGAAGACGGCACGCATCTCGCCATTCACGAAGCCGCGCTGGTCGATTATGCCGCGTTCTGGCTCAAGCGCGAAGATGGCCAGCGGTTCCGCACCACGCTGTCGCCTTCGTCGCAAGGCCCGCGGGTGACGCGCGCCTTGCCGTTCAACACGCCCTGGCGCACGATGCGGATTGCCGACAGCGCGGCCGGGCTGGTCGAAAACGACCTCGAGCTCAATCTCAACGAACCCAACAAACTGGGCGATGTCAGCTGGTTCAAGCCGCAGAAATACATCGGCATCTGGTGGAACATGATCAAGGGCGAATGGACCTGGGCCGAAGGTCCGCGCCATGGCGCCACCACGCAGCGCGCCAGGGACTACCTCGATTTTGCCGCCGCGCACGGCTTTTCCGGCGTGCTCGTCGAAGGCTGGGACAAAGGCTGGAACGGCAACTGGCTGGGCCACGGCGAAGCGTTCAGCTACACGCAGTCTGCCGATGATTTCGATCTGAAAGCGGTGACCGACTATGCCCGGCACAAAGGCGTCAAGCTGATCGGGCACAACGAAACCGGCGGCAATATCGCCAATTACGAAGCGCAGCTCGACGAGGCGATAAAGCTTTACGCCGATCTGGGCATCCCGCTGGTCAAGACCGGCTATGTCGCCGATGCGGGCGGGATTGTCGCACCTGGCGACACGCCGGGCACCGTGCGCATGGAATGGCACGATGGCCAGCGCGTGGTGCAGCACCACCTCAAAGTGGTGCAGACCGCGGCGAAATACCACATCGCCATCGACAGCCACGAACCGGTCAAGGACACCGGCTTGCGCCGCACATACCCCAACTGGGTCGCGCGCGAAGGCGCGCGCGGAATGGAATACAACGCCTGGGGTGCCTATTCGAACCCGCCGGGGCACGAAGCGACTTTGGTCTATACGCGCATGCTGTCGGGGCCGATGGATTTCACCCCGGGTGTGCTGAGCCTCGAAGGCGCCAACCACGTACCGCTGGCCTCGACGCTGGCCAAGCAGCTGGGGCTTTATCTGGCGATCTGGTCGCCGATCCAGATGGCTGCCGACAGCATCGATCATCTAGCGCAATATCCGCGCGAACTCGAATTCATCCGCCAGGTTCCCGCCGACTGGGCGCAAAGCCATCTGATCGCGGGTGAAGTGGGCGAATTCGCGATTTTTGCGCGCGCGGATCGCAACAGCGCCGACTGGTACGTGGGCGGGGTCAACGATGCCACCGCGCGCGAAGTCACGCTGCATTTCGATTTCCTCGATGCGGGCAAGACTTACAAGGCGACCATCTATCAGGACGCGCCGGGAATTTCCTATGCCGACGACAGCCGCCAT
>CAITOD010000731.1 GCA_903893935.1 uncultured Sphingomonadales bacterium | reverse complement strand
GCGGCAGACTGCGGTGCAATCGCCCTCGCGTCAACGTCAATGCACTTGACGCTACGGCAACTGCGGTTTGAAAAATGCCCGGAAATCCGGGCTTGCTGACCTCACTGAGTCGGCTTAACCTCTCGTTTAAGAGAGGAGACAATGATGTCGGAACTGGACACTTTCCGCGCGGACATCCGCGCCTGGGTCGAAGCGCATTGCCCCGCTGAAATGCGCCTGCCGGTGCAGGATGAAGACGACGTGTGCTGGGGCGGGCGCAATTTCGTGTTCAAGAATCAGGCGCAAAAGGCCTGGCTCGAGGCTTGCGTCGCCAAAGGCTATACCGTGCCCGACTGGCCGCAGGCTTATGGCGGCGCCGGGTTCAGCGCGCCGCAAACCAAAATTTGGCGCGAGGAACTCGCGCGCATCGGCGCGCGCCCGCCGCTGTCGAGCTTCGGCATCTGGATGCTCGGCCCCGCGCTGCTGAAATTCGGCACCGAAGCGCAGAAAGTGCATTATCTGGGCGAGATCGCGCGCGGCGAAATCCGCTGGTGCCAGGGCTATTCCGAGCCGGGTTCGGGCTCCGACCTCGTGTCGTTGCAGACGTTCGGCGAGGATAAGGGCGACCACTGGGTGGTCAACGGGCAGAAAATCTGGACCAGCTATGCCGACAAGGCCGACTGGATTTTCTGCCTCGTGCGCACCGACAAGGCCAACAAGTACCAGGGCATCAGCTTCCTGCTGTTCGACATGACGACGCCCGGGGTGACGACCAAGCCGATCCGGCTGATCAGCGGCAATTCGCCGTTTTGCGAAACCTTTTTCGACAATGTGGTGGTGCCCAAGCACCAGATCGTCGGTGAACTGAACCGTGGCTGGGATGTCGCCAAATATCTGCTCGGCCACGAGCGCGAGATGATTTCGGGCGCGGGCGGCGGCGAACGGCTCAATGCGATCGGCGCGGTGGTGCAGCGCCACGGCGGGATCGACAATCCGGTGCTGCGCGCCGAATTGGCCGCATTCGATATCGACGCGCTGGCGTTTGCGGCGATGGGCGAGAAGTTTCTCGACGAAGCCAAAGTCGGCCGCGCGCATCCGGCGCAACCCAACATGATGAAATACGCCGGCACCGAGCTCAACAAGCGGCGCCACGAATTGCTTATGGCCGCCGGCGGCTCGACCGCGCTCGAGTGGGACAGCGCGGAGACTCGCGGCGGTGCTGCGGCGCGCGGCTGGCTGCGCACCAAAGCCAATTCGATCGAAGGCGGCACCAGCGAAGTCATGCTCAACGTGGTCGCCAAGCGCATTCTCGATCTGCCCGGCGCCTGAGCCAACGAATCAAAGGACACGCGCAATGGCGCTTTATCATACCGAAGATCAGGCCATGCTGGCCGAAACCGTCACCGGCTTTGTTGCCGAACACGGCGCGATCAAGCCGCAATTGCGGCGGCTTCGCGATGCGCAAGACCCGGCCGGCTACGACATGGCGCTGTGGAAACAGTTCGCCGAAATGGGGCTGACCGGCATTCTGGTCGCCGAAGCCGACGGCGGCCTGGGGCTGGGCCATGTCGAAGCCGGGATCGTGCTGCGCGAAATCGGCCGCAATCTTACGCCGTCGCCGTTCCTTGCCACGGCGGTGGTGGGTGCGACCGCGCTCGGCGCGGCTTCGGACGAACTCAAGGGCCGCTATCTGCCCGGCGTGCTGGCAGGCGATGCGGTGCTGGCGCTGGCGATCGACGAAGGCGCCAAACACCGCCCCGAACGCATCGCGCTCAAGGCCGAGCGCGCGGGCAACGGGTTTCGGCTGACCGGCACCAAGGACTTTGTTGTCCATGGCGCCACAGCCGACGCGCTGATCGTGGCGGCGCGCACATCGGGCAGCGAGCGCGACCATGATGGCGTGACTTTGTTTGCGGTGCCGCGCGATTCGGCCGGGATCGGCCACAACGCGGTGCGGCTGGTCGACAGCGCGGTGGCGAGCCATGTCACGTTCGAAGGTGTCGAACTCGATGGCGGCGCGGTGATCGGCGAAGTCGATGGCGGCCGCGCGCTGCTGAACCAGGTGCTTGCTGCCGGGCGTATCGGCGCTGCGGCCGAACTGACCGGGGTGGGCAGCGGCGCATTCGCGATCACCACCGCCTATCTCAAGACGCGCAAGCAGTTCGGCAAGCTGATCGGCGAATTCCAGGCGTTGCAGCACCGCGCCGCGCATCTCTATGGCGAGCTCGAAATCGCCGAGGCCGCGGTGATCAAGGCGCAGCAATTGCTCGATGCCGGCTCCGAACGCGCCGATCTGATGGTCAGCGTCGCCAAAGCCAAAGCCAGCCGCGCCTCCAATCTGGCGGTGCGCGAAGGCGTGCAGATGCACGGCGGGGTGGGCATGACCGACGAGTACGACATCGGGCTCTACATGAAGCGCGACCGCGCCTTGGCCGAATTCCTCGGCGATGCCACCTATCACGCCGACCGCGTCGCCACTTTGTCGGGTTACTGAGGACATTCACGATGGATTTTGCCAAGCTGTTCAGCCTTGAGGGCCGCGTCGCGGTGGTGACCGGCGGGTCGCGCGGGATTGGCGCGATGATTGCCGAAGGCTTTCTCGCTGCGGGCGCCGCGCGCGTCTATGTGACCGCGCGCAAGGCCGAAG
>CAITOD010000730.1 GCA_903893935.1 uncultured Sphingomonadales bacterium | reverse complement strand
CTGCCAGGCGATTTCACCACGGATCTGGCGCTTGAGCGAAGCCGCCGACGAGCCGATCCGGGTCAGATAGGCTTCGAGCGCCGAAGCATCGCCGGTGAGGTTCTGCTGCGCGACATAGGCAAAGCGCTGGTTCACTTCATCGTCTTCGATGGTGATGTCGGCGGCTTTGGCTTCCTGGATTTCGAGCGTTTCGTCGATCAGGTTGCGCACCACTTGCGCGCGCAGCCGGTCGCTTTCTTCGGGCGTGATCTTGCCGTTGCTGGCATTGGCAAACAGCGCATAGCGCTGGTCGATATCGGTGCCGGTGATGATCTCGCCGTTGACGATCGCGGTGGCGTGGCGATGGTTGGGGTCCATCTTGCCGAAAAACTGCGGGTTGCTGGGCAGATTGAGATTGCCGTCGGCATCGGTCGCGACCGGCGGCGGAGGGGGCGCTGCGGCCGGCACGTCTTCCTGTGCCTGTGCAGCCGTCGCCGTGAACGGCCCCGGTGTCGCCGCCAGCACCAGCCCCAGGATCAGCGCCAGCCGCAGGGGAACCCGGGTCGAAAGTGGCAGATGGCGAAATGCGGACGTCATGGCAGTCGATCAATCCTGTCTGCTGCGCCGATTTTACGACGCGAACCTGGCCCTGGACACCGCTTGAACACGAAATTCCGGCTGAACCACGGCTGAGTGAACGCGGGCGATAGCGCCTTTGTCGGGGTGAGGGAAGTTTCCGGCGGCAAAAACACGCAGGCGCCCTGTTTACCGCGTGCCGATGTTGCGCAGCGACAAAGTCAGCGCATACGAGTTGCCGCGCGCAGCGTCGCCGGTGGTGACATAGTCGCGCCGCCAGGTGAACGACAGATCGAGGCAGCCGTCGGTATAGGCAAAGCCCACGCGGTGGCGGATCAGTTCGAACCCGTTCGAGCCGTTGACCGGATCATCGGTCTTGGTCGTGAGATTGACGATCGCCGAACCGAACACCGACCAGTAATGCGTAAATGCCGCGCGTGCCGACACGCGCAGTTCCTTGCTGTTCTGCAAATCGGTGTACGCAGCAGGAAAGCCGCGATCGAGCGCGATATAGCCGAGTTCCACATATGTCCGGTGGTCGCCGACCGTCGCATCGACTTCGTTGCGGCGCAGATGAAAGGTGTCCTTGTCGAGCTGGAACCGTTCGGTCAGCTGGACAATGTCGCGAAACCGCAATTCGACCCGCCCGACCACGTCGGACACGCGCGCGGCAAGCCCCGTGCCATCGAGCACCAGCGCGGTTTCGTCGGCCAGCCGGTACGATTGCGCGATGGCCGCCGATACGCGCCAGTTCGGCCGGTTCAGCCGCCAGTCAAAGCCATAGGTAACGCGCGCGCCATCTTCGACCCGATCGAACCCGTAATAACGGTTGAGCGCAAAAATGTTGTCGTCTTCAAGCTCGACCGCGCGCGAATCCTCGTTGGGAATGGCCAGATTGCGCACATGCGGCGTGGCCACCACTTGCACTTCGGGGGTCAGCACTTGCGTGCCGCCGAATGCTTCGCCGACGAACGGCCATTTGATATCGAGCGCCGCTGTGGCGATGCCCCGCGCCTGCCAGCCGGGCACGCCCTGGTATTGCGAATTGGTCGCGAGGCTGTTGTCGCTGCTGTGGTAGACATCGCCGCGCACCAGCGCGGTCAGCGTCACTTCCTGCCCGCCGCGCGTGATCGTGTGCAGATCCCATTGCGCGCGCGCCAGCGCGCGCTGCGTGTCCTGTCCGTCGCTGCGCGTCAGCGCCAGCGAATTGGCTTCGATTTCGAGCTTTCCGCCCAGCCCAGGCACATCGAAGCGGCGGCGATAATCGATCGCGGGCAGCGCAAACGGCTGCTGGCCGGGCACATCGGTCACGCCGATGCCTTGCACCGCCCAGCCGGCAAAGCTGAAATAGCTGTCCTGGCTGATATGTTCGAGATTGATGGTCGAACGCAGCCGGGTGTCGGGCGACACGTTGTAGCGCAACAGGAACGTGCGGTCGGTGACATAACGACCGGCGCCGGTGACGCTCCAGTCGTTGCCCAGTTCGAACACGCCATTGGCTTCGAGGTAGCCGCGCAACGAGAAATTGCCCGTGCCATCGGCGACCAGCCCGCCATTGGTCCCGGTGGTGGCATCGGTATGGCGGCTGTCGGTCACATAGGCGTTGATCTGGAACGCGCCGGTATCAGTCAGTTCGCGATAGTGGGCATTGATCAACGGCAGCGCGCGGGTGAACACCGTGCCGGTAACTGTAAGGTCCTTGTTGGTGGCGAGGCGCCAGTAATAGCTGTTGGTCAGCTGCGCGCCGTTCGACGATCCCAGCCCGAATGTCGGCACCAGCAGGCCCGATCGCGCGCTGAAATCGACCGAATGGCTCAACCCCGGCAGCGGCAGCAGCGGCACGCCGAAGATGCGCAGCTTGGCCCCGTAATAGCGCACCAGCCTCGTATCGGGTTCATAGACGATGCGGACCGCAGTCATTTCCCAGCTGGGTCTTTTCGGGCAGCCTTCGTCATCGACCACTTCGCAGCCGCTGTACGTGCTCTGGTGGAGCACGGTGCGTCCGGCCGCGTCGCGCTCGCTCGACCGCGCTGCCATGCGCCCGCCCTCGCGCAACACGAGCAGCAGGTCTTGCGTAGCCCCGGCCTTGAATTCGTCGGTCAGTTCGATGTGATCGGTATAGAGCACATCGCCGTCTTCATCGACAAAGCGGATATTGCCGGTGCCGACGATCGCGCCGGTGGTGCGGTTCCACGTCACATGGTCGGCGCGCAGCGATTGCGCATCACGATGCATCACCACATTGCCGTTGGCGGTGATCACATCGGCATCGTGGTCATAAGTCACCGTGTCGGCGGCAAAGCGCACCACATCGGTCTTGGCCGGCTTTGCCTGGGCATCGGGTTCGGCAGCCGGCGAATCGGGCGCGGCCTGCATCGGCGCGGCCAGCGCGGGCGCCATCGCGGGCAAAACACCGACAATGCCCGCAAGGGCAAGCAAGGCAGTCGAATGGCGCGCAGCCAGGCGCACGGGAAAGGCATGGCGCGTCGGCCGCGTCGGGGGTCGCATGCGCTTGCCTATCGCACCGGCGCGGCCTAACTGCAAATCCACAATTGACGGGTTTGTCCGCACCGCGTTCCCGGGTGCGGCGCCGATCAGGAGAGCCATGTGATGATGATCGTTTTTGCCGCTGCCACCGATCCCCGCCCGCGTCTGGTCGCCCGTCTGGCGCGCGAAGCCGCGCTGCCCGGCGACCTTTCGGCCGTGGCGCGCGAAGCAGCGGCGGCATCGCGCTTCACCGGCAAGACCGGCCAGGTGTTCGAAACGTTCGAGGCGGGCGAGGCCGGGCTCGCGCGGCTGGCGCTGGCAGGCATCGGCAAGGCCACCGGCCATGATCTCGAACGCGCCGGCGGCGCGCTCACGGCCAAATACCTCGCCTCGGGCGAAACCGCGCTCGGGCTCGATTTTGCCGGAACCGCGCTCGGCGCCGCCGATGCCGTTGCGGTGCTGCTCGCCATGCGGCTGCGCGCCTGGCGCCACGATATCTACAAGACCAAAACGCCCGATGATCACAAGCCGACGCTCGAACGCATCGTGGTGTTCGGCGCGCCCGAAGGCACCGAAGCCGCCTGGGCGACCGAAGCAGCGCTGGCCGCAGGCGTCGAATTCACCCGCGAACTGGTGACCGAGCCCGCCAATGTGATCTATCCCGAAAGCTTCGTCGAACGCTGCCGCGCGCGGTTCGCGGGCACCGGGGTCGAACTCGTCGTGCTCGACAAGGCCGAGCTCGAAAAGCTCGGCATGGGCGCGCTGCTCGGCGTGGCGCAAGGCTCGGTGCGCGAAGCCCGCGTGCTGGCGCTGCGCTGGAAAGGCCGCGCCGGCGCACGCCCGACCGCGTTCGTGGGCAAAGGCGTGACGTTCGACACCGGCGGCATTTCGATCAAGCCGGCCGGCGGCATGGAAGACATGAAGTGGGACATGGGCGGCGCCGGCGCGGTGGCGGGCGCGCTGCTCACGCTCGCGCTGCGCAAGGCCGAAGCCGATGTGATCGGCGTGGTCGGCCTCGTTGAAAACATGCCCGATGGCAATGCGCAGCGCCCCGGCGATGTCGTCACCAGCCTGTCGGGCCAGACCGTCGAAGTGATCAACACCGATGCCGAAGGCCGGCTGGTGCTGTGCGACGTGCTGACCTGGGTGCAGCAGACGTATGCGCCCGCGACAATCGTCGATCTCGCCACGCTGACCGGCGCGATCATCGTCTCGCTCGGCCACGAATACGCCGGGATGTTCGCCAACGACGATCTGCTTGCGAGCCAGCTCGACGCGGCGGGCAAAGCCAGCGGCGACAAGCTGTGGCGCTTTCCGCTCGCCCCTGCCTATGACAAGCTGATCGACAGCCCGATCGCCGATATCAAGAACGTCGGGCCGCGCCAGGCAGGCTCGATCACCGCCGCGCAGTTCCTGCAGCGCTTTGTCGGCGACGGCGTGGCCTGGGCGCATCTCGATATCGCCGGCACGGTCTGGGTCGACAAGGCCGGCGCCACGCACGACAAAGGGGCTACCGGCTTCGGCGTGCGGCTGCTCGACCGCTATGTGCGCGACGTGCTCGAAAGCTGATCATGCCCAGGATGCGGCGCAAGGCTGATCTGCCGTCGAAGCTTTGCGCCGCGTGCGGCTTGCCGTTTGCCTGGCGCAAGAAATGGGAACGCGACTGGGATCAGGTGCGCTACTGTTCGGATCGCTGCCGGGGGAGCGGGAAACGATGCGCGTCGATTTCTACCAGCTGACCCGCGACCCCGCCGAAGCCCTGGTGCCGCTGCTCGCGCGCAACACGCTGGCCGCGGGCGAGCGCTTGCTGGTGGTGTCGGACGAACCCGCCCAGCTCGATCGCATCAGCGCAGCACTGTGGCAGCGCGTGCCGGATTCGTTTCTGGCGCATGGGCGCATGGGCGGGCCGCACGATGCGCGCCAGCCGGTCCTGCTCGCGACCGTGCCCGATCCCGCCAATGGCGCGCGCTTTCTGGCACTCGCCGATGGCCAGTGGCGCGAGGCTGCGGGCATGGCGCGCGTGTTCATGCTCTTTACGCCCGACCGCATCGACGATGCGCGCGGAACCTGGCGCATGCTGGGCCAGCGCGACGGCGTCGAACGCCATTACTGGCGGCAGGACGGCGGCAAATGGAAAGAAGGTCCGTGACCGGCGCGCGCCTTGCGGTTGCTGCGGTTCCCGGCTAGGGGCGCGCCGACAGGCCAACCAGATGGCTGCCGAACCCGTTTTGCAAAACAAGGACGCTTACCATGGCGGTTACCCGCACTTTCTCGATCATCAAGCCCGATGCCACGCGCCGCAACCTGACCGGTGCGGTCACCGCCAAGCTCGAAGCGGCCGGCCTGCGCGTGGTCGCCTCCAAGCGGCTCCACCTGACCCGCGACCAGGCCGAAGGCTTTTACGCGGTGCACCGCGAACGCCCGTTCTTCAACGATCTGGTCGAATTCATGATCTCGGGCCCGGTCGTGGTCCAGGTTCTGGAAGG
>CAITOD010000729.1 GCA_903893935.1 uncultured Sphingomonadales bacterium | reverse complement strand
TTGCGCCCGACTTTGTTGATGCCGAACAGCATCACGCCCAGAAATCCGGCCTCGAGGAAAAACGCGGTCAGCACTTCATAGGCCATCAGCGGGCCGACCACGGGCCCCGCCTTGTCCGAAAACACCGACCAGTTGGTGCCGAACTGGTATGACATCACCAGCCCCGAAACCACGCCCATGCCGAACACGACGGCAAAGATCTTCAGCCAATAGCGATAGAGATTGGCATAGACCCCGCGCCCGGTGCGCAGCCACAGCGCCTCGAGCATGGCCAGATAACTGGCCAGCCCGATCGAAAACGCCGGGAACAGAAAGTGGAAACTGACCGTAAAAGCGAATTGCGCACGCGCGAGGGCGAGAGCATCCATGGAATGTGTCCGATCCAGCCGCTGGGTGCGGCACCTGAGCGCCATTTCGCCAGCGATGGCCCACGAGTCTGTTTGACTGCCATCGTTCCGATCAGCGCGGGCTAGTCAAATACACCCGCGCGCAGCCGATGAACATAGCCCGACAAGGCATTATTGTGCCCGCCGATCAGCCCTGAGGGGAATCCTGCGCCAGCCAGCGGTCGCGGCTGGCATCCGACACCAGCCCTGCCGCATCGCGCGCGGCGAGCGCGCGGCGGATTTCGGTGTGGCGGGTTTCATCGAGCGGAAAGCCGCGGATGATTGCGGCCGAGACGAGGTGCGCCAGCGCCGGGCCGAGCGCGAACACCGCCTTGAGATGGAACAGCGCGGCGGCCGAATTGGCGTGGCCGGGGTTGAACCCCAGATAGCCGACCAGCGGCAGCGCCGTGCCCACCGCCATCGCCATCGCCGCCTTGTCCGACAGCGCAAACACCGAGAAGAACAGCCCGACGCGATCATGCCCGGTTTCCAGCCGGTGCGCGTCGGACACATCGGCGACGATCGAGCGCAACATCAGATTGCCCGATCCTTGCGCCAGCCCTTGCGCCGTGGTCAGCGCGATCAGCAAGGGCCAGCCCCCGGGCCCGACCAGCAGCAGCGCGCAATTGATCGCCATTTGCAGCAATTCGCCCGCCACCGCCGCGCGCGCTTTGCCCAGCCTGCGGCCGATCGCCAGCCAGATCGGGCAAGCGGCAATGCCGAACAGATATTGGTAGAGAAACAGCGCAGGCGCCAATGTCGGGCGGCCCATATAGACGCTGACGAAAAACACGAACAGCGCGGTGCGCACGCCCTGGCCCAGCCGCACCGCCCAGTTCGACGCCAGCACGCGCAGCAGCAGCCGTTCGCGCACGACGACCGCAAATGTTTCGGACACGCGCAAGGGCGGCAAGGCCCCTGTCGGCAGGGGTGGCTCGGCCACCGCGCCCAGCCCCAGCGGCAGCGTGATGGCCAGCAGCAGGAAGACCATTGCCCCCATCGCCGCCAGTTGCTGCGAAGGGTGGCCGGCCAGTCGCACCGCCAGGGCGCTCGGCAGCACCAGCGCGAGCAGCAGCGCCAGCGCGGTCATGACCATGGCATACGTCGTGATGCGCGTGCGTTCGTGATACTGGCTCGACAGTTCGCCGGTCCACGCCGCGAGCGGCGTCGTCATCATCGAATAGCCGAGATAGAGCGTGAACAGTGCCGCCGACAGCGTGATCGCGCCCGCACCGCGCGGCGGGAGAAACGCGCCGATCGTGCCCACGACAAAGATCGCTGTCCCGGCCACGATCCACGGGCGGCGGCGGCCCCAGCGTGTGCGGGTGCGATCGGACAGCACGCCGATCGCGGGATCGATCAGCGCATCCCACGCACGCGCGACGAGGAAAATCAGCCCGATCGTCCCGAGGTTGAACCCGAAAATCGCGGCATAGAGCGGCGGCACATAAGTCGTCAGCGGCGCCTCGACCGCGGCAATCGGCATGACCAGCGAGGCAAAGCGCAACAGGCGACCCGGGCTGGGTGAGACTTCTGCGGGGTTCTGCGGTGCAGCGTCGGTGGCATATGCAGTCGCCATGGCGGGGTCAGGCCTGTGTTTCGAGGATGGCATCGGATGCGGGGCCGGGTGCGGGCGCGCGCACCGGGCGGGCAAGGCCAAGGTGGTCGCGCAAAGTGGTGCCGGTGTAATCGGCGCGGAACAGGCCGCGCCGGCGCAATTCGGGCAGGACCAGCGCGATCACATCGTCGAGGCCCTGCGGCAGGATCGGGGCGAGAATGTTGAACCCGTCGGCAGCACCGTCGCGAAACCACGCTTCAAGTTCGTCGACGATGTCCACCGGCGTGCCGATCAGCACCAGATGGCCGCGCGCGGCCGACAGCCGGCCGACCATCTGGCGGACCGACAGGCCTTCGCGCTGCGCAAGGTCGTAGAACAGCGCCTGGCGGCTTTGCCACCCTTGCGTAAACGGCGGCGGGGGCGGCGGATCGTCGAGATCGACCTGGCTCAGATCCCAGTCGAGAAAGCTCCTGAACGCGGCCACGCTGGCGGCGGGATCGACGAAGGCTTGCAGCGTTTCGAACCTGGCTTCGGCTTCGGCGCGGGTGGGCGCGACATAGATCGACACCCCGGGCATCACCAGCACATCGTCGCGGCGGCGCCCGGCGGCTTGCGCCCGGTCTTTGACCCCTTGCGCAAAGGCGCGCGCCACTGCGCGATCCTGCTGCGCGGTGAACACCACTTCGGCGGTGGCGCCGGCCAGCGCCTGGCCATTTTCCGACGATCCGGCCTGCACGATGACCGGATGGCCCTGCGGCGGACGCGTGGTCTGCAGCGGTCCGCGGACAGCATAGAACGTGCCTTCGTGGTCGATGCGGCGCACTTTTGCAGGGTCGAAATACCGCCCGCCGGCTTTGTCGAGCAGCAGCGGATCATCGTCCCAGCTGTCCCACAGCGCTTTGACCACCGCCAGATGTTCGGCGGCGCGGGCATAGCGTTCATCGTGCGCACGCTGGTGCGGCAGGCCGAAATTGGCGGCTTCGGCATCGCTGCCCGATGTCACCACGTTCCAGCCCGCGCGCCCGGCGGAAAGATGGTCGATCGACGCAAATTTGCGCGCCACGTGATAAGGCGGCATGTAGCTTGTCGAAACGGTCGCGATCAGCCCGATCCGGGAAGTGTGCGTGGCAAGCGCTGCGAGCAGCGTCAGCGGTTCCCACCAATAGATTGGCGCGCTGTGGCTGATTGCCTGGGCGGAGCCGGCGAGCAGGCCGACGTTGTCGGCCAGGAACACCGCGTCGAATTTCGCGGCTTCGGCCTTTCGAGCCAGATCGCGAAAGAAATCGAAGCGCATGGCGCCAGCCGGATCGACATCCGGATGGCGCCAGGCCGCAGCATGGTGGCCCACGCCGAACAGGAACGCGCCGAGGCGCATTTGGCGGGTCATGCGATCAGAACTTCTTGCTGACCGTCACACCCCAGGTGCGATGGTCGCCAAGGATTTCGAACGTCGGCGCGGTGGCCGAGGCGGCCGAGTACGCGACGGCGTAGATCTTGTTGAACACGTTCTTGGCCCAGAGGTTGACGCTCCAGCCCTGCTCGATCGATTTGACGCCGATGCCGCCGTTGACCGTCGCATAAGCCGGTTGCTGGCCATAGATCGACAACGGGTTGAGATAGGCGATCGCCGATTTCCAGGTGGCGTTGGCATAGCCGGTCAGGTGCCAGCCGTTGCTGACCGCCTGGTCGAGCGACAGCCCGCCCTGCACGGTCCACTTTGGCGCGTTGATGATCTGCTTGCCGGTCAGGCTGAGCGTGGTCGCCGCCGCCGGAAGGCCTTCGACCGTGGCAAGGTAGGCCTGGTATTCGATCGGCGCAGGGGCATTGTTATAGCTGCGGTAGGTGGCATCGTTGTAGGCGGTGTTGAAATCGAAGCTCACTGCGGGGATCGGGCGCAGGCTCGATTCGAATTCGAACCCGCGCAGCCGCACCCGGCCGACATTGGCGAGATACTGGCCGAAACCGGGGTTGCTGGTATCGACCTGGGTGCCCTGATAGCCGCTGATGCTGTTGTTGTAGAAATTGAGATTGGCCGTCACTTTGCCATCGGCCCATGTGCTCTTGATCCCGGCTTCGAAATCGAGCGACTTTTCGGGATTGGTCAGCACCACGGGGGCTTGCGAATAGGTTGCCGACGTGTTGGCTGCGCCCGATTTTTCGCCATAAGATGCCGAGGCGTAAAGCAGCACATGCTCATCGAGCTTGTAGGCCGGGTTGACCAGCCACGAAAACGATCCGGTGTTGAGGCGGTCTTGCAAGGTATAGGTGCCGTTCAGCCCGAGCGCTGCCGGCGTGCCGCCCAATGCGTTGTAAAGCGCGTCGCGCGATGCCAGCAGAACCGGCGGTGCCGCGCTGAGGTCGGCCCCGCCGAACCCGCTGCCGTTCACGGTCACGCGCTTGGTTTCGTTGGTGTAGCGCAAACCGGCGGTGACCGAGAATTGCTGGGTGATGTGCGCGATGACATGGCCAAAGCCGGCCAGCGAATCGATGTGCAGACGGCCATCGCGGTCATATTCGGTGCCGTTCAGAACCACCGACGGCAGCAATGGCGACAATTCGAAAGCGGTCGCGTCGGAATAAAAAATCGTGCGCAAGTTGGATTCAAGATCTTCGTGCAGGTAATATATTCCGGCCTGCCAGTCGAGGAACCCGGTCTGCGTGGAAGCGATGCGCACTTCCTGTGAATACTGATTGACGTCTACATCATAGCCGCCGCGCACGATGGGAAATGGCGAATAATCGCTGTCGTTGTAAGGGCGGAAATAGAGCCGCCGCCATGCCGAAACCGAAGTCAGCCGCGCGACATTGCCCCAATCGACATTCAGCTCGTTTGAAACGCCATCGGTGCGGCTGTCGAGGCGGTTCTGCGTGTCGAGATTGGCGTCATAGGGTGCGTTGAGGTTCGGGGTATAGCCGAAGTCGCTGACGAGCTTGGCTGTCCAGCTGTTGCGCGCGCCGGTCGGGTTGGCGGCGGTTGCAAACACCGTTCCGTCGGTCTTGAGGTTGAAATTCACATCGCCGGTCGGCGGGTAGAAATTGTTGTATTCATGCGTTTCGTAATGTTCGGCAATCAGGCGGTCGGTCACGCCTGCCACCGGCGTGAACAGCAATTGGCCGCGCA
This sequence comes from uncultured Sphingomonadales bacterium, assembly GCA_903893935.1. Classification (GTDB taxonomy): domain Bacteria; phylum Pseudomonadota; class Alphaproteobacteria; order Sphingomonadales; family Sphingomonadaceae; genus Novosphingobium. Next base: position 1,172 of record CAITOD010000729.1, on the reverse strand, counting down.
ACGACCAGCGATCGTTGTTGAGGTATTTGATCCCGTTGGCGGCATTGGCGATCCACCCGCCGCCCTGGTCGGTGGCCGCAGTCAGGCGCACCGCAAGCTTGTCTGCGATCAGCGCGCCGGTGGCATTCGCGCGCAATTGCCACATGTTGTTTTCGCCATAGGTCGCCGACGCTTCGAGCGAAGGCTTGAAGTCCGGTTTTTGCGTGGTGACGATCACTGCGCCGATGGTGGTGTTCTTGCCCAGCAGCGTACCTTGCGGTCCGCGCACCACTTCGATGTTTTCAAGATCGACGAAATCGAGCCAGCTGAAGCCGACGTGGGTGAAGAACACCCCGTCGACAATCAGCCCGACCCCGCCTTCGGCGCCATCGTTGCTGGCATTGCCGCCGATCCCGCGAATATAGAGCCCGGACACGCGGGTGTTCTGCTGCAGCGCGCTGAAATTGGGGATTTTGAGCGTGTAATCGGCAATGCGGTCGAGGTGCTCGGTGGACAGCTCCGGGCCCGAGATCGCGCTGATCGCGATCGGCACGTCGCCCAGCTTTTCGTTACGGTGGCGCGCGGTGACGGTGATCGTGTTCTGGTCGAAACCGCCATCGGGTGCCGGGCTGTCGGGACCGGCAGCGGCCGGCGCCTCAGCCGCCGGCGCATCAGCGGTTCCGGCGGCGCGGGCGGGGGTATTTGCGAGCAAAGCGGTGGCGAGCGCGGCAAGCGACGCGGAAACTAGGCGGAAATGCATGAATGTGGCCCCTGAGCATGACGATTGATTGGCCCGACCGCTACGCCGTGCAGCCGCCCCATCAGCACTGCACGGCGCATGGTCGAGGCCGGCGACGGATCGCCGCCGGTCTTTCGTGGACAAATTCCACTTATTTGGTAGAGTATAATCTGTCAATTCGCGGGCTGCAAGCTTTTCGCTCTCAAGCAGTAGGAATTCTATCGCACCACCGCTACGGAACGCTGGGCTGGTCCGCAAACGATCATAAAATACTGAAAAATATGATATGTTATGATAATAGTACGACCTGACTGCACTTGAAAGCCGGTCGTTGATGAGTTTTTGACTCGACAATCCCAGTCTATGTCGGCATTAAACATATCGAATCAATATGATTTAAATTGCCCGGCAAAGGGTGCTTTCGCCTGGTCGAACTGCCTGCGTCGAACTGCCC
>CAITOD010000728.1 GCA_903893935.1 uncultured Sphingomonadales bacterium | reverse complement strand
CGGACTATCCGGCGCTGATCGCCGAGCTGGCCGACCATGACGGGGCAACCACGCTTGCCTTTCGCCGCCGCCTTGCCGCCAAGGCCTATGCCGCAACCGCCGCTTATGACGCCGCGATCGCGACATGGTTCGCGCAGGTCGATCAGGGCGAGCATTTCCCCGCCACGCTGGTCGAGGCGCACCACCGCGTGACCACGCTGCGCTATGGCGAAAACCCGCACCAGACCGCCGCACTCTATGTGCCGCGCCACAGCGCTGTCGTGGGTCTGCCGCAGGCCGAACAAGTTCAGGGCAAAGAGCTTTCGTACAACAATTACAACGATGCCAATGCCGCGCTCGAACTGGTCGCCGAATTCGCCGGCGCCGGGCCGACAGTGGTGATCGTCAAGCATGCCAATCCGTGCGGCGTCGCCACCGCAGCCACTTTGCTCGAAGCCTGGAACGCCGCGTTGGCGTGCGATTCGGTCTCGGCGTTCGGCGGGATTGTCGCGACCAATGTCCCGCTCGATGGCCCGACTGCGGAAGCCATTGCCGCGATCTTTACCGAAGTGGTGGTGGCGCCCGGAGCCGATGCCGAAGCGCGCGCGGTGTTTGCGCGCAAAAAGAACCTGCGGCTGCTGATCACGCCCGCGCTGCCGCAGCCCGCGCGCGCTGCGCTCACCACGGTGCCGATTGCCGGCGGCCTGCTGGTGCAGGATCGCGACAATGGCGGGATCGACCCCGCCGATCTCAAAGTGGTGACCCTGCGCGCGCCGACCGAGGCCGAACTCGCCGATGCGCTGTTTGCCTGGACCGTCGCCAAACACGTCAAATCAAACGCGATTGTCTATGCGCGCGACGGGGTTACCGCGGGGATCGGCGCCGGGCAGATGAACCGCCGCGACAGCTCGCGCATCGCCGCGGCCAAAGCGATCGAGGCCGCCGAAACGCATGGCTGGCAACAGCCGCGCACGGTCGGATCGGCGGTCGCGTCAGACGCGTTCTTTCCGTTCGCCGACGGGTTGATGGCTGCGGTCGAAGCCGGCGCCACTTGTGTGATCCAACCGGGCGGATCGATCCGCGACGACGAAGTGATCCAGGCCGCCGACGCTGCGGGTGTCGCCATGGTGTTCACCGGCATGCGGCACTTCCGGCATTGATGCCCGGCGGAGGAACACGCAGTGGCCGAAACGCGCGCAAGCCACTTCTTTGATGCCGATGGTGACCGCTTCATCCCGACCAGCGCGGCACAGGGCTATTGGCAGCCGGATACGCTGAGCGGCGCTGCGGCGGCTTCGCTGCTCGGGTTTGTGATCGAGCGCGATTTTTGCGATGCCGATCTGGTGCCGGTGCGGCTGTCGATCGACATGGTGCGCATGCCGCCTTCCGCCCCGCTGACCGTTGTTACCGAAGTGCTGCACGAAAGCCCGCGGCTGCGACTGGTCGAAGCTCGGCTGATCGCCGATGGCCGCTTGCAGACGCGCGGCCTATGCCAGATCGTGCGGCGGGGGCAAGCGCCCGCCAACCCGGTGTGGCAAAGCCCGCGCTGGACGGCACCGCATCCCGATACTTTGCCCGCACAAGCGCATTGGCGATGGGACATGCGGCCGATTCCGCCGGGGCATGACCGGTTCAACCGCGTTTCGCCAAGGGTGGATACGCCGGCATCGGGCAATCCACCGGTGCTGGGGCAACTGGCACCGTTTGCGGCGCGGCAGGCCTGGCTGAAAGTGGCGATGGAAGTGGTTTCCGGCCATCCTTTGAGCCGCT
>CAITOD010000727.1 GCA_903893935.1 uncultured Sphingomonadales bacterium | reverse complement strand
CTCCCCTTCAGGGGAGGGGCAAAAGCATCAGCCAAGTCGACCAATGGTCATGATTGGACCGTTTCCGGAGTCCGTACGGTGATCGGTGTCGCTGTTGCATCGCCCAGCGCGGTGCGGCTCTGTTTGCCCCAGCTGCCGCCGCCCGACAGGAACGCGATCCAGCCCCAGCACGCGCCGGTGTGGCGCAGCAGCTGGAAGGTGAACGGCTCGAAGATCGAGGCGAACAGCGCCGGGCCGATGCCGAGGCCGTCGCTTTGCCCGGTCCAGCGGCGATAGAGCGCGATCGACCACAAATGGAAAGTGAGGTCGATCGTGACTTTGATCAGCATCACCGCGACAATCGCGCCCGCCAGCGGCAGCGCCCGGTGCGCCAGCAACCAGATCAGGATGCCGAACGCCACCAGCCCGAACACCGGTTGCGCGGTATCGAGCGCCTTGACCACCAGCATGCGCGTGCCGAGCGTGCCAAAGCGCGGGTTGCCCACCATGTCGCGGTTCCAGTGCTGCGTCTGCAGAAACCCCCCGAACCAGCGGCGGCGCTGGCGCAGGAAGGCCATCGGGCTTGCAGGCGCGTCGGTGCTGGCAATCGCGCGGCCCACCACGCGCACGCGCCAGTCGAGCCCGCCTTCGTGCGCGTGGCGGTGCATGCGGTGGATCAGTTCATAATCTTCGACCATGCAATCGGCATCGAAGCCGCCGACATCGATCACCGCCTGGCGGCGAAACCCGGCAAACGCGCCCGAAATCAGCAACAAACCATGCTGTTGCATCCAGGCAAAGCGCGACAGGAAATTGCGCACATATTCATAACGCTGGAACCACTGGAACAGCCGCTGCACCGGCCGCGTACCGCAGATCGGCACCAGCACGCCGGTTGCCGCCACCAGCTGCGGCTCGGCGACAAAGGCATCGCGCATGGCGCTGAGGGCACCGGGTGCCAGCAGCGTATCGGCATCGACGGTCAGCATGATTTCGGTATCGAGCAGCGGAATCGCCGCGTTGAGCGCGCGCGCCTTGCCGCCATGCGGCAGGCGCAGCCAGCGCAAGCTCGGCAGCACTGGCGAGGGCGCGCTGATCTGACCGAGCGCCGGCGCCTCGAGCCCATAGGCCGCGCGCAGCACCTCGGCACTGCCATCGGTCGACCCGTCGTCGGCGAGCAGGATCACTTCGGGCGGCTGGTCCTGCCCGGCGAGCGTATCGATGGTGATCCGCAGCGAGGCTTCCTCGTTGCGCGCGGCAATGATTGCACCCAGCCGCGCGCGCGGGGCATTGGCGGGCGGGGGCGGCGTGGCGCGCATGGTTTTGCGCAGCGGCCACAGCTGCACCGCGGTAAATCCCAGCAAAAACGTGTCGTAGCCGATATAGGCGAGCCCCACCGACCACCCCAGCAGGCTGGTGCGATGCAGGCTTTGCCACAGCAGGATGACCAGCAGCGCGGGGCCGGCCCAGCCCAGCAGCAGGCCGGCGAGCGGCACCGGCCGGGGCGCCAGACGCGGCGAGAGGGCGCGAAAGCCGGGGTCGAGAATGCTCATTGCTGAAACCTTGCCAATCTGGGATGAACCTGTGCTTGCAAGCGGGCGCGCCATGACAGGTTTTGCCCGTCGTTGACACTGGTATTGGCGGAGACTGTCCCAAATGCCCGAAAGATCGCTTATCGAACGCTATAGCGCAGTGGCCGTAGCTCTGCACTGGCTGGTTGCCATCGGCATCATTTACAACCTTTGGTACGGATTGGGCTTCGACGACCTCGAGGCGTCGCATTCGCCGCTCTTGCGCCCGGCGATCGATTTCCACAAGTCGGTCGGGATCACCGTGATCGGCCTCGTCGTGCTGCGCATCCTGTGGAAAGCGGGCCATCCCGGGCCCGCACCGATGGGCTCGCTCAAGCCATGGGAACGCAAGCTTTCGGTGGGCACGCATCACTTGCTCTATCTGCTGATGGTGGTGGTGCCGCTGGCGGGCTGGCTGCACGATTCGGCATGGAAAAGTGCGGCCGGCCATCCGCTCATGCTCTATGGCACGGTGCCGTGGTTCCGCCTGCCGCTGTTCGGCATGCTGAGCGATGCGGGCAAAGACCAGTGGCACGATGCGCTGGGTGCCGTGCACAGCCTGACCGCCAAGTTCCTGATCGGGGTGCTGGCACTCCACATTGCGGGCGCGCTCAAGCACCAGTTCCT
>CAITOD010000726.1 GCA_903893935.1 uncultured Sphingomonadales bacterium | reverse complement strand
GCCGTGCGCGCGGTGTTCCGCCTCGTAAAACGAGGACAGTGCCTCGCCCGCAACCCGGGCCAGCACGCGCGGCGAGGCTTCCAGCAAGGTGACATGCACGCCGAACTTGGTCAGCACCGCCGCGGCCTCAAGCCCGATATAGCCCCCGCCGATCACCACTGCGCGGTTCGCCCCGGCATCGAGTTCGGCCATCAGGAGATCGGCATCGGCGCGCGTACGCACCGCATGGACCCCGGCCAGATCGTGCCCGTCAAGCGTCAGCTGGCGCGGATCGCCACCGGTCGCCCAGACCAGTGTGCCAAAGGGCACCGTTTCGCCACTGTCGGTGGTCACGGTCTGGCCCGCCGCATCGACCGTCACGACGTCGTGACCCAACGTGAATTCGACCGACTTGTCCGCCCAGAACGCGGCCGGGCGGATCATGATGCGATCGAAAGTCTTGTCGCGCGCCAGATATTCCTTCGACAACGGCGGACGTTCGTAGGGCAATTCAGGCTCGCGGCCGATAACCCGGATCGTTCCTGCAAAACCGTTCTGGCGCAGCGCAATCGCTACTTGCGCGCCGCCATGCCCCGCACCCACGATCAAAACATCCGATTTCATGGCTTGCAATTCTCCCGGTAGTTCGCTTGTCGAGCAAGCTTGGCGGTCTCTGGCGATGCAGCGCAAAGAGGAAAGATCTGACCACTATCACTACCGTCTGGAAATTAAATATACTAAATGGTACGAATCATTTAAAGAATCCGAGCTGCCGGGAGAACATCAAATGACAAAGGTCGACGAGCAATTGCGGGGCACACCGCCTGCGGCACGCTCAGCGCCGGGTAAGGCGGAGTTCGTGATCGCGTCGGTCCGCCGTGATTTGCTGATCGACGGGGTTTGGTCTCCCGCTCGGACTGGAACCACAATTTCGACCATCAATCCAGCGACCGAACAAGTGCTGACGGACGTCGCCCTGGCCGACGCGGACGACGTGGACCTGGCCGTACGCGCGGCGCGCAAGGCGTTTGACGACGGAGCATGGAGCGCATTGGCGCCTGGCGAGCGTGCCCGCATGCTGTGGCGCATCGCCGAATTGATCGATCGTGATCTGGATATCCTGGCGATGCTGATCACTCTGGACAATGGCAAGCCACTTGCCGAAGCGCGGGGCGAGGCAGCCTCGGCGGCCGAAATCTTTCGTTATTATTCCGGTTGGCCGACCAAGCTCTTCGGCGAAACCAATCCCGCCAATCCGGGCATGATGAGCATGACCCTGCGCGAGCCGATCGGGGTTTGTGCGCTGATCGTCCCGTGGAACGGGCCGATTGCGTCACCAGCGTGGAAGATCGCCCCGGCGCTCGCCTGCGGCAACACGGTAGTGCTCAAGGCTTCAGAGGTGACACCGCTAGCCGCGCTGCGGCTGGGCGATATCCTGCTGGAGGCCGGGGTGCCGCCGGGTGTGGTCAACATCGTGGTTGGTACCGGCGCCGTGGCGGGCTCGGCGCTGACCAGCCATGCCATGGTCGACAAGATTTCGTTCACCGGTTCCACGGCGGTTGGCATGGAAATTCAGCGTGTTGCTGCGGCCACAATGAAGCGTGTGTCGCTTGAACTGGGTGGCAAGTCGGCCTGCGTGGTGTTCGACGATGCCGATCTCGAGAATGCGGTCCAGTCGCTTGCTGCGGGTATATTCAAGAACCAGGGGCAGCTTTGCATCGCCGCCTCGCGGATGTTTGTCCACGAACGGGTGCACGACGCCTTTGCCGATCGGCTTGCGCAGATTGCCGGGGCGATCCGGCTGGGCGATCCGCTCGATCCGCAGACCACGATGGGCCCGCTCGTGTCGAGGACCCAGTATGACCGCGTGCTCGGTTATATTGCGGTGGGCAGGGAACAAGGCGGTTCGGTACGCGCCGGCGGCGCACGCGGCCCGCAAGAGGTCGGATACTTTGTCCAGCCGACTGTTTTCGCCGGGATGGACAATGCCATGCGCGTGGCCCGCGAAGAGATTTTCGGACCGGTCGCCTGCCTGATCCCGTTCAGGGACGAAGACGATGTCGTGGATCAGGCCAACGACACGACTTATGGCCTGGCGGCCGGGGTGTTCACGCGCGATCTGTCGCGCGCGCACAGAGTGTCACGCCGGTTGAAGGCGGGGTCGGTCTGGGTCAACACTTACAACGCGGTAAGCCCGATAGCGCCGTTCGGCGGTTTCAAACAGTCCGGTGTCGGGCGGGAACTCGGCCGCTATGGGCTTGATGCCTATACCGAAATCAAGACCATCGCGATCAAGCTGTAGGATAGGTCTCATGAAAGTACGCGCAGCCGTCGCCCACGACGTTGGTGGTCCGATGCGGGTGGAAGAAGTCGACCTCCGCGGCCCGGGGCCAGGCGAAGTGTTGGTCGAGAACAGGGCGTCGGGCCTGTGCCATTCGGACCTGGGGGTGCTGGAGGGCAAATCGCCGCGCCGCTTTCCGATCATTCTTGGCCACGAGGCTGCCGGTGTTGTGATCGAATGCGGGCCGGGCGTGACCAGCCTGACAGTGGGTGATCATGTTGCCGGCGGGCCGATGGCCGAATGCCGCGTCTGTGCCAATTGCCTGTCGGGCAAGACCAACCAGTGCCTGCGCTCCGATGTGTTGAAAGATGCGCAGACCACGCCCTTCACGCTTGACGGG
>CAITOD010000725.1 GCA_903893935.1 uncultured Sphingomonadales bacterium | reverse complement strand
GCAGACCTGGGCAAGGTGACGCGTGAAGATGTCGGTCGAGCCCGAGTTGTCCATACGGCCAACCAGACGGATCGGCACACCGGCGGTGTTCCAGCGGGTCTGGGTGTCGTTGACGGTGTCGTAGAGCGGGATGTTCTTGTTGGCTTGCGTCAGGGCCGGATCGTTCCAGTTGGTGATCATGCCATTGAAAATGCCGCAATAGATCGAACCGGTCAGCTGCAGCGCAGCAACTTTACCCGATGCATACGTGGCAGCGCCCTTGGCGTTGAACGTCAGGGTCGTACCGTTGGGCTTTTGCGCATAGACGGTGTTGTAGACGATCGAGATCGGCGTCACGAACAGCGGGAACTGGATCGGGTTGCCGCCGCGCGCGCCGGCTGCACCGGTTGCGTTGTACGACGTGATCTGGCTGGCGACGAGCGGGGCGTCCGAAGCGCCGAACTGCACGTGGCTCCAGGGGTTCTGCCCGAGGACGCTGACGAACGGGTTGGGAACGCCGCCGACATAGCCGGTGGGGTTGACAACCGAGCCGTAGCCGTCGTCGAACACGTCGGCACCTTCGTACCAGGCCTTCTGGCCGGTGCCCGAACCGGTACCGATGTACTTGCCCGCGAAACCGTAAGGCGCGAGGTCACCCGTGGTGAGCGAGTAATCGCTGAACTGCGGCTGAAGTTCGGCCGAGTTCACGTTGGTGCCCGGAACATAGTAGTACTGGGTCGTCTGGTTGTTCGAAGCAAAACCATAGAGCACGCCACCGGTCGGGGCAGCCGAACCGACGTTCACGGTCTTGAACGTGCCGTTGTCGCAGTTCAGCGCGGGCGAGCCGGCGTAGCTGTTGGCAACCAGGGCAACCATAGAGCCACCGGTCGAAGCGGTCGAAGCCGAACCGGCGGGCTGGCCGTTGCCGAGCTGTTGCGGCGTACCGAAGCAGTTCATCGCACGGACGAGCACGTTCTGCACGGCGGTCGAACCGACGCCGTGCACCGAATAGTCGCCGTCATACACGACATAGCCGGTGCCCGGGGTATAGGTTGCAGAGCCGAACAGGTCGGCGCCCGTGGCGGTCGGCAGCGTCGAGCTGGTGGTCAGATGGACGGTTTCGGCATTGCCCGGTGCTTCGATCGCGAAGGGGTTGTCGGCGAGCGACAGCGGAGCGGCCGGCGACTGCGTGATGTTGGTGATCTTCGAATCGCCCAGAACGCCGCTGGTGCCGGCATCGGTGGTCGAAGTCGAGAGCGGGAACGGCGTGGTCGCAGCCATCGCGCTGGTCGAAATGGCGATCGCAGCGACGGTGGTCGCGACGAGCAGCGAAGTCTTGTACTTCATCATTGGGAAAAACCTCCGGTAGGTGGGACTAGTCTGATCGTGGTCATCGCAAAAAACCCGCCCGGAACCCTGTGCATGCACAGACTATCCCGAACATGTTCGCGGCATTTCACACTTAAGAAGGCACACAAATTCACTCCAGAAACCGCGCCTCAACAAGAAGGACACGGCATTCTCGAGCAAATTCCGCGATTCGACGCCCAACAACCCGCGGAACCGTGGGTTATTTACGCAAAAACTGGATGGAACCCCCTCTTGCACGGCAAAGGACCTTGCCTGCGGAGCCGCACTAGCCACCGATGATGACACTAATGCGAACTATTTATTGCAATGCCCAGATTCTTGCCAAATGATGAACGAGCCGCACGGTCATGCCCGGACAGGCTGCGGCGAGGCCCGTTCGGGCGCGCCCTGTCGCAATTGTAACAATCCTGACGCAATCCCCGCATAGGGACCGAGACTTGGCCATTGTTGCCGGACAGGCCCGCCCGCGCCATGGTTTTTGTGGCGTAAAAACAAGAATTTGGCTTATGGCGAGAGCTTTGCAGACCCGGCCTTTGGGATACGGTTGAACGTGACTCTCGACACCGCCTCTGACGCTGGCGCACCCGAACGGAGCGCACCCGACGCCGGCGTGCGCGCCGGCCAGGCAGCGCGTTCGATCGCAGGCGTGCTCGAACAGGGCAATTTGCTGTCGCGCGAAGCGCTTGCCCGCGCGCAGATCGTGGCGCAGGAAAGCGGCGAGCGGCTCGAAGCGGTGGTCACCCGGCTCGGCCTGCTGAGCGAAACCACGTTGTGCGAGCATCTGGCAGCGGCCAGCGGGCTGCCACTGGCGCGTGCCGAATTGCTGCGCACGCCCGCCCCGCTCGATCGCGCAATCACTGCCGATTTTCTGCGCGACATCCGCGCCGCGCCGATCGCGCACGAAGGCGGCCGCGTCTGCGTGGCGGTGGCCGATCCGTTCGACCCGTTTGTCGAGCAGGCGTTCGGCTTTGTCTATGCCAGCACAGTCGAGCGCGTGCTGGCGCGGCCGAGCGACATCGACGCCGCGATCGAGGCGCTGTGCCAGGACAGCGACGACGACCGGCTGCTCGACGATGCCGCCAATGTCGATGATATCGACCGGCTGCGCGACCTCATCAGCGATGCGCCGGCGATCCGCGCGGTCAACCGGCTGATCGCCGAAGCGGTCGACGAACGCGCGTCGGACATCCATCTCGAACCCGCCGAAGACAGTCTGGTGGTGCGCTATCGCATCGACGGCATGTTGCGCGAAGTGACCAGGCTGCCGCAGGCGATGAAGTCGGCGGTGGTCAGCCGCGTCAAAGTGGTCTCGGGGCTCGACATTTCCGAGCGCCGGCTGCCGCAGGACGGGCGCTTGCGCATCGCGGTGCGCGGGCACGAGATCGATCTGCGCGTGGCGACATCGCCTTCGATCCACGGCGAAAGCGTGGTGATGCGCATTCTCGACCGCTCGAACCTGACGCTCGATTTCGCCACGCTGGGGTTTGACACAGCGCTGGCCGAGCAGTTTTCGAGCGTGGTGCATCGCCCGCACGGCATCATGCTGGTCACCGGCCCGACCGGCAGCGGCAAGACCACCACATTGTATGCAGCACTCGCCTCGATAAACAGCGTCGAGCGCAAGCTGCTGACCGTCGAAGACCCGATCGAATACCGCCTGAACGGCGTGGTGCAGACCCAGGTGCAGCCGGCGATCGGGTTCACCTTTGCCTCGGCGCTGCGCTCGTTTCTGCGGCAGGACCCCGACGTGATCATGGTCGGCGAAATCCGCGACACCGAAACCGCGCAGATCGCGGTGCAGGCAGCACTCACCGGGCACATGATCCTGTCGACGCTGCACACCAACACCGCGGCGGGCGCGATCAGCCGGCTGATCGACATGGAAGTCGAGCCGTTTCTGCTCGGCTCGGTGCTGGTGGGCGTGCTGGCGCAGCGGCTGGTGCGGCGGCTGTGCCGCGAATGCCGCGAGGCTTATCACCCCGATGCCGATCTGCGCGCCGATCTCGGCCTGCCCGATCAGGTGTTCTACCGCGCCAAAGGGTGCAGCACCTGCCATGGCACCGGCTATATGGGGCGGCTGGCGGTGTTCGAATTCCTCGCCATCGATCAGGAGATCGCGCGGCTGATCACGCACCGCGCCGATACGCATACGATCGAGACCACCGCGGCGGCATCGGGCTATCTGAGCCTGAAACGCGACGGCTTCAACAAGGCCGCCGCCGGACTGACCACGATCGAGGAAGTGCTGCGCGTGGCGACCGGCGAATGAGCGCGACGCTTGCCTTTCGCTACCGCGCGGTGCGCCCCGACGGCAGCCAGATCGCGGGCGAGATCGAAGCGATCGACAATGGCGATGCGCTCGCGCGCATCCGCCGCACCGGGGCTGCGCCGATCGAATTGCGCGCGGTGGAGCGCGGCAGCACGGCGCAGCCGCGCAAGGGCCGCCGCCAGCCGCGCGCGATCAGCCGCGCGCTGATCGGCGAACTGTCGGTGCTGCTCGGCGCCGGGCTGCCGCTCGACCGCGCGCTGGCGCTTGCCATCGACAATATCGAAAACCCCGCCGCCGCGCAGGCGATGGGCGCGCTGCTGGTCGCGGTGCGCGAAGGCGCGCCGCTGTCGCGCGCAATGCTCGACAACCCCACGCTGTTTTCGCCCGCCGAAGCGGCGATGGCCGAAGCGGGCGAAGCCGGCGGCAAACTCGCCGAAGCGTTGGAACGCCTGTCCGAAATGCTCGAACAGGAAGCCGCCTTGCAGCGCATCCTGGTGACCTCGATGATCTATCCGGTCGCCCTGCTGGTGATCGCGGTGAGCGTGATCGGGCTGATGCTGCTCTATGTCGTGCCGCAATTCGAAAGCCTGCTCGACAACACCAAGGCGCAATTGCCCGCCGCGACAATGGCGGTGATCGGCGCCAGCCGGATCTTGCGCGAAGACGGGCTGTGGGGCCTGCTCGCGCTGGTGGCGCTGGGCTTCGGGCTGCGCCAGGCGCTGGCGCGGCCGGCGGTCAAGCGCAGCCTTGATGCGCAGATGTTGCGCATGCCGCTGCTCGGCGAATTGCTGCGGCGGATCGATACTGCGCGGTTTGCACATACGCTGGGCGCGCTGGTCGAAGGCGGCGTGCCGTTGCCCAATGCGCTGCTGCTCGCGCAACGCGTGATCGGCAACACCGTGATTGCCGCGGCGATCGGCAAAGTGGCCGAAGGCTTGCGCGAAGGCGGCGGGCTCGCCGGGCCATTGGCGGCAAGCAAAGTGCTCCCGCGGCTTGCGCTCGCGTTTGTGCGCACCGGCGAAGAGACCTCGGAACTGGCGCTTATGCTGCGACGGCTGGCGGTGGTGCTCGACCGCGACGTGCGCACCCGGCTCGAACGGCTGGTCGCCATTCTCACGCCGACCATTACCGTGGTGCTGGGGGCGGTTGTCGCCACCATCATCGCTTCGATCATGTCTGCAATTCTCGGCTTCAACGACCTGGCGGTATCGCAATGACCAAGACCCAATCCGATCGCGCGCAATCGCAACGCGGCTTTACCCTGCTCGAACTGCTGGTGGTGCTCGCCATTCTCGGCCTGCTCGCTGCCATCATCGGCCCGCAAGTGATCCGCTATCTGGGCAGTTCGCGCACGCAGACCGCGCATGTCCAGGCCAAGAACATCGAAGCGGCGATGGAACTGTTCAAGCTCGACGCGGGGCGCTATCCGACGCCCGACGAGGGGCTGCAGGCGCTGGTCAAGGCACCCGCCACCGATCCGGCGTGGAACGGGCCCTATATTGCCGATCCTTCGGCGCTGATCGATCCCTGGGGCAAGCCCTATATGTTCAAGATCCCCGGCGACCACGGCGAAGTCGATGTCTATTCCTACGGCTCGGACGGCCAGCCCGGCGGCACCGGCGAGGCCAAAGATGTCGGCAGCTGGTAAGGACACCAGCGCATGCAGGTCTGTGCAACGGGCGACGCGGCCCGGCGAGCGCGGCTTTACGCTGCTCGAAATGATGGTGGCGGTCGCAATCCTGGCATTGATCACGGGTCTTGCCTGGCCCGCCATCGAGCGCCTGATCGATCGCAACACGATGGTTGCCGCACGCGGCACCGTGGCGCTGGCGGTTGCCCGCGCGCGCAGCACCGCGATCACCCGCGAAACCCCGGTCAGCGTAACGCTCGATGCCAATGCATCGGGTCAATTGGCCTTTTCGAGCGGTCTCCTGCCGATGCCCCTGCCACCGGGGGTGACGGTCGAATGGCCCGAAGGCGGCATCGTGATCTATGGCGACGGTTCGGCACCGGCGGCGACCGGAGTCATTCACGCCGGCGCTGCGGCAAGCCGGTTCACGGTCGATCAGGCGACCGCGCGGGTCAGCTTTGTGCCATGACCGCGTCGGTTGGCAGCACCGCCGAACGCGGCTTTTCAGTGGTCGAGGCGCTGATCGCGCTGGCCATCATCGCCGCAATGGCCACCGCGCTGATCGCTACCATCGCCGCCGACGCGCACGCGCGGCTGATGGTGCGCGAACGGCGGACCGCGCTGATCCTGGCGCAATCGCAGCTCGATCGCGCGCGCGCCGGAGCGACCGACGAATCCGGCCAGTGGCTCGATCTTTCGTGGCATGTCGAACGCGACGGCTATGGTGGTGCAGAAGCCTTTGCGCACAACCGGCTGGTACAACTGACCGTGACAGTCGAGGATGCCGGGCACCATCCGCTGGTCCACCTTTCCACGGTCGCGCTCGCGCCATGACGCCGGACCGCGCCACGGCTGGCTTCAGCCTGATCGAAATGCTGGTCAGCCTGGTGGTGCTGAGCCTCGCAGCCGTGCTGCTTGCCGCAGGGATCGGACGGATCGGGCTGAGCCTGAACCTCGCCCGGCAAGACGATAGCCGCGTGGAAACCATCGCCACCGCCCAGTTCGTGCTGCGCCTGCGCCTGGCCAACGCCGAGCCGGTGGAAGACATCCAGGCAGGTAGTGGCAGCCTCGATTTTGTCGGTCTGGACAATCGCGTGGATTTCATCGCCGAGCCGGCCGACCGTGCGGCGCCCGAAGCCTTGCAATACTATCGCATTGCGCGAGACCCCAATGGCGATCTGGCCTTGTTCACCGTCAGCACGCTTGATGCGCGGGTCGATTTTCACAACCCGGCGACTGTCGGCTGGGTTGCGCAACCGCTGGTCAGCAGGACCGCCGGGCTTGAAATCAGCTATCTCGGGCGAAGCACGTATACCCCCTCGCTTGGTCCGGTGTGGCAGGACAGCTGGACACGACGCAGCGACCTGCCGATGCTGGTGCGCATTCACGTCAGCTTTGCGCAAGGCGACCCGCGCACCTGGCCCGACCTTGTGGTGCACCCGCGCGCCGCGATCCCCGATCCCTGTCCGCCCGAAGCGCTGTCGGACAATTGCCGCAAGGCGCAGGCAGGTGATACGTGAGCGGGTTGCTCGATGCCGACATGCAGACCATCCGCAGTTGGCTGACCGCCGGCTGGCGCTGGTGGATCGATGAACTGGCCGGCCTTGTGCCGGGCCGCTGGCGCGAAACCGCGGTCAACCGCCTGGCGCTGGTGGCGTGGGACCCGGCGCTTGGCACCTTGAAACCGCTGCCCGCGCGATCGGGCGCGGCTCCGCTGGCCGACGCGGCAATGGCGTTGATACTGCCGCGCGAAGCTACGCTGATCCGCGTGATCGAGACCCCTGCGGTCAGCTTGCGCGACGTGGCGAACCTTGTCGAGCTTGACGCCGATCGCATCATGCCACTGGCGCGCAACGATGTCCTGCTCGGCTTGCGCGTGCGCACACGCACCGAAGCAGCGGACAAGACCCCGGGGAGCGCGCGTCTGTCGGTCGAAGTGGCGGGCTTGCCGCGTACGACGGCCGAGGCGCTGTCACAGACATTGGCAAAGTCGGCGCGCAAGCCTGCCTGCGTGCTGGTCGCAGCACCCGAGCCCGGCCACTCGCTGCCGATCGACTTGCTGCCCGCGCTGCGCCGGGCCGGACTGGCCGGTCGCCCGGCCGACCGTTCGGCGGCGCCCTGGTGGTATGGCGCAGCGTTTCTGTTTGCGCTGAACATCGCCCTGCTGGTGTGGCGCGATGCAGCCTCGGTCGACAGTCTGGCTGCCGTGGTCGATGCGCAGGCACCTGCGGTCAAAGTCGCGCATGGCATCATTGCGCGCATGCACCGCCAGGATGCGATCGTTGCGGCCACCACCAATGCGCGCCGCACGACCGAACCGCTCGCGATGCTGGCGCGGATCGACGCGGCACTGCCCCCGGGAACCTGGCTGCAGCGCTATAGCTGGACCGGCGACAGCTTGCAGATCGCGGGCTTTCACCCACCCAAGACCGACGTCCCGGGGGCGCTGCGTCATGCCGGGCTGATCGTCGGACGATATGGCAACACTTCGAACGAAGCGCCGACACCGCTTGGCGAGCCATTCGAAATCACGCTCAAGCTGGGGAAACGCTGATCATGCGCGAACTTTCCCCCCGCGAATCCCGCCTGCTGGCGGTCGGCCTGCTGCTGGTCGTGCTGTTGCTGGTCGATCTTGTCTTGATCCAGCCGCTGATCGACGGATTTGGCGATCGCGCCCGGCAGCGGCAGGAATTGCTGGCGCGGTATTCTGCCAACGAGCGCATCATCGCCGCCATTCCCCGGCTCAGCCGCCAGGCCGCCATGCGCAGCAAGCAGACCGCGCTCTACACGCTGGTGGCCGCCGATCCTGCCGCCGCGACCGACAGCTTGCGCGACCGGATCCAGGCCGCGGCGAATACGGCGGGCGCCGAATTCCGCGGCAGCGAAGATCTGGGCGCAGCACCCGGCATGGTCGCGACGCGGGCCGCGTTGCGCGTTCCCGCCGGCAAGCTGGCACCGTTGGTCATCGCCATCGAAAATTCGAGCCCCCTGGTTACCGTTACCGGTCTTTCGGTCAGCGCGGACGACGCATTGCTGACCGGAGCCGCCGCAAGTCTGGATGTGAAACTTGATATCGCGATTGCCTTTCGCCCTGCCTCCGCGCGGTAGTCCGGCGCGCCTGCCGTTCCTGCTGGTGCCGGTGCTGACACTGGCGGCGGTGGTGCAACTGGCGGCGCCCGAGCGCGTCGATCTGCCTCCGGGCGGCCTGCCCGCGCGGATCGGGCAGACCACCGCGCCGGTGCCGCCGGGCCCGGTGCCGGTGCCGCCGGCGATCACCGCGCGCGATCCGTTCCTGCCGATCAGCAACAAGCCGCCGCCACCCAAGCCACCGCCACCGCCGCCGCCCGATCCGCTGCGCGACGCCGTGATCGCCGGGGTTGTCGAACAGGGTGGCAAGCGGCTTGGCGTGGTGCAGTACCCGAACGGGGCGGTCGGTTCGATCGCGGTTGGCGGACAGCTCGCCGGCTGGCGGCTCGACGCCCTGACCGCGGCCGATGCCCATCTGTCGCGCGGCCGACATCGTAAACTTGTAGTTGCCTATGGCATGCACCCCTCGCCGCCGCTGCCCCGGCACGCGCGCGGCAAACCAGCAGATGACCAATGACCAGATTGACCCGGCCCTTTGCCACGATCACTGCCCTTTCGTTCGCGTGCCAGACGGCACTCGCGGCACCGCCCGCGATCGAAATTCCGTCCACCCCCGCGATCGCGCAGGAAAAGGACCCGACCAGCGTGCTCGACATGCCGGTGCGGACAACCGTGGTTACCGGCACCGCGCCGATCCCGGTGGTGCCCAAAGTGGCCCCGAAACCGCCCGAGCACGGTGACATCACGCTCAATTTCCCCGCGGCCGACGTGCGCGCGGTCGCGGCGACGGTGCTCGGGGACCTGCTGCACAAAAACTATACCGTTGCACAGGGTGTGAACGCGAACGTCTCGCTGGTGACCCCCTATCCGGTGTCGAAACAGGCGCTGTTCGATCTGTTCGAAGCCGCGCTCAAGCGGGTCAATCTGGGGCTGGTGCCGGTCGCTTCCGGCTACGAGATCCAGAACATCGGGCAAGCACGCGGGCCGATCGGGCCCGATATCAGCGGTTCGGGCAGCGAAGTGATCACGCTGCATTTCATCAATGCCGATGAAGTGCGCAAGCTGCTCGACACGATCCTGCCCGGGGTGGTCACGAGCACCAATGTTGCCACCGGCACGGTGACGATTGCCGGGACCACCGGCCAGCGCGCGAGCGCGCGCGATCTGCTCCAGCAATTCGATGTCGACTGGCTGCGCAACACCAGCTTTGCGCTGTTCATCCCCGAACGAACCGACGCGCGGCTGATCGTGCCCAATCTCGACAAGCTGATCAACGCCCCGGATTCGCCGACGCACGGCCTCGTACGGCTGATCGCGATGGACCAGCTCAACGGCATTCTGGCGATCAGCACGCAGTCGCAATACCTCGACGATGTGCGTCGCTGGATCGAAATCCTCGATCGCGAAGGTGAAAACAACGAAGCGCGCGTGTTTGTCTACCATGTCCAGAACAGCCGCGCCAAAGACCTGACCAAGACGATCAACGCGGCGCTCGGCAGCAGCGCCGGTCTGGACAGTTATGCGGGCGCCGGAGCAGCGGCGGCAGCGCCCGGGGTACCTCCACCGTCCGGAACTTCCCCCGCAGTGCCCGTCAATCCGGCAACCGGCGGCGCACGTTCCGGCACCACGGGAAGCGCAGGGCCCCGCATCACGTCCGACGAAACCACCAACGCCATCATCGTCTATGGCACGGCCCGGCAGTACGCGGTGGTCGAGGACGCGCTGCGCAAGCTGGACATCGCTCCCAAGCAGATCCTGATCGAAGCGGCGATCACCGAAGTCACGCTGACAGACGAACTCGCCTATGGAGTGGAATGGTACTATTCGAACTCCAGTGGCACCACCACGGCCGCCTATTCGGCGGCGGGCGGTTCGCCACCCGCGGTCGGCTCGATCCCCGGCCTGACGTTTTCGACCGGAAACACCAGCATCTCGGCGACGCTTAACGCCTTGCAAAGCCATACTCATGTCAAAGTGGTCTCGGCGCCGAAGCTGCTGGTACTCAACAACCAGACCGCTTCGCTCGAAGTCGGCGACCAGGTGCCCACACAAGGGGCCAGCACGGTGGGCGCAACCGGGCTCGTTACCTCGTCGGTCACTTATCAGGACACCGGCATCATCCTGAAAATCACCCCGCGCGTGAACGCCAGCGGCATCGTCCAGCTCGACGTTGCGCAGGAAGTCAGCGGTGTGAACGGATCGGCAGGCACCGCCGGTATTCAGGGCGAAACGCCCACCATCTCGACCCGCAAGATCGCCACGACGGTTGAAGTCAAGGACAGTCAGGTGATCGCGCTCGGCGGTCTGTTCAGCGATACCAAGACGGTGATCAAGAACGGCATTCCGCTGCTGTCACAAATTCCGGTGGTTGGCGGGCTGTTCGGTTCGCGCAATGTCAAGGACACCCGCACCGAGCTGATCGTGCTGTTGAAACCCCACGTCATAGCGACGCCCGACGATGCGCGCGGTGTGACCGAGGAACTGGTGCACAAATTGCGCGACCTTGGCCGGATGCGCAGCCCTGGCGGGATTCCCTGATGTCCCGGCGCATCGCCGCTGCTGCGCCGGCCGAACGCGGCTACGCGCTGATCGCGGCGGTGGCGGCGATTGCGGTGTTCGCCACGCTGGCGCTGGTGGTGATCATGGCAACGCGGATGTCGATCGCCACCGGGAGCAGCGAACTGGCACGTGCACGCGCCGACGCCGCCGCCGATGCAGGGCTGGCAATTGCGGCGCACGGGCTGGTCGCCGGCGAGGATGTGTTTCTCGAACTCGTTCGCGGTCGCGCGCACCAGATCGAATTTCAGGGCAGCCGGATCACTATCCGTGTGGCCGACGAGCGCGGCAAGATACCGATCAACCATCTCGAGGACGACACGATCATCCGCATGTTCCGGCAGGCGGGATTGTCGGATGCCCAGTTGGCGATCGCGAGCGATTCGCTGGCGGACTGGATCGATGGCGACGACCAGCCGCACGCCAATGGGGCCGAGGCCGCATGGTATGCGCCGCTTGGTATCGCGCCGCGCAACGGTGGCCTGCTGTCAATCGACGAACTGGCGCGGGTGCGTGGTGTTGGACCCGCACTGGTCGCGCGGTTGCGGCCTTATGTCACGGTCGACGCCGGCGTGAAGGCGATCGATCCGACATATGCCAGGCCACAGGCGCTCGCAGCGATGAACGAAGGTGGCGACATCGCGCCCGATGCGATCGAACGACAGCAGGATGCCGCCAACGGCGGCACCGCACTCGACACCAGCACGCGCAAGAATTTTCTCAACCGCCCGATGACCATTTCGGTCGATGCCGACACGCCCGATGGCGGGCACGCCCACCACGAAGCCGTTATCGTGGTAACAGGCGACGCCAACAAGCCTTATCTGCTCCACGCGGTTCGCTAGAGCGTCCTGCAGCGCTTTCTCATCGGATCATGCTTCAGAACCGTCAGTCGGCGTTGTCTGCCTTTACCGGAAGGCCCCAAGGGGCAAACATGGCATGGGGTGCAGTTGCGGCGGCCTGCCCTAGGCGCACCGGCGGTCTTCGCGTCTGGCGCGCGAACACGCGACGATTGGCAGCAAACCGCTGCATGGCCGGGATCGCTTCCTCGCCCGGCTCGGCCAGTGTAAGCGCGCCAATCCGGGCAAGCTGCTGACTGTCGCCGGGCATTCGGTAGAAGATGTGCGCACCGATCCTGGTCACCTCCCGACCGAACGACGCCCAATAAGGCTGCACATAGTCGGCATGATAATGTGTGGCGCCGCCCACACGATCGAGAGCGATGCCGTCGAGCACGTCTTCGGCAATGCTGCGCGCGGTCAGCAAAGTCGTCTCGGCCATGCGCCGGCGAAAAGACCCGTCGCACGCGAATGTAAACTGGCAACCGGTGGTGCGTGTCGATCCCTGGAACACCACGCCACACACGGATTTGGGAAAGCGCGGATCGCGCACCCGGTTGAGCACGACCTGACCTACCGCCTCCTGGCCGGCGACCGGCTGCCCGGCCGACTCGTAGGCAATCGCCATGCTCAGACAATCGAGCGCCCGGGACCGATCGTCCGTGCCAACCGGACCGGCGCTCGTCAGACCGGAAAACAACGGCGCTGTTGCCGAAGCGACGACGGCCGGTTCGGTCTGATCGGCGCTATCCCCAACCGGCGCTTCCTGCGCCCGGGCCAGCACCGGGGTGATCGCCAGCATGACAAGCGCGCACAAGTGCAAGGCTGCCGCGTGCTTGGGTACGCGCAAAATCACGTTGAACTGTTCTCCCGGACAAGACCGGGCATTGGCGCAGATTTGTTTCATTTGATTGACACAATCCCCCGCGAAAGGGGCTCGTGCGCACCGCCGGCGAACGGTCGCAGACGCGTTCGATTCCCGGCGTCATCGGAACTGGTGTAAAGCATGAAACTTCATAATATCAACGATATCCTGCGCGCGCTCGCACTGGCGGGGTCAAGTATTCTGGTATCGCTGGCGATCGCTGGCGCGGCGCGCGCAGAAACACCGCCTTCGGCCTGGACGGCGCCGGCACCAAAGATGCTTCCCGACCGGCTGCTGACCTGTTCGATCGGCCATGTGACCAATTTCGATCCGCGCAAGGAGCAGACCCCCGAACAGCTGAAATTCGATGCCATGCACGAATTCAACGTGTTCCTGCCGGCGATCCCGGTGTTCACCGGCATCCCGCCGGATGCGGCGCAAGAAGCCCCCCCGGTCGATCCGCGCACGCGCATCCTTGCCGATCCGGATCATATTTCCGGCCAACCGAGCCAGCAGTTTGGCCGGATCATCGATCTTTGGCCCGAACGCGTTGAAATGAGCTCGATTATCGAAGGGTCGCTGCTCAACCTGATCGTGATCAACCCGATCGATCTCGATCACGGCACCGCCAGTCTGTTCATGCTGCGCGCGATCGACCTCGAACATTACCAGGCGGATCATATCTACCAGGGAACCTGCCATTTCCTGGTCGGCGAGGCGGCCCGCAGCGCGGTGAACGCAAAGGGTTGATTCAAAACGCCGTGTGCAGTGCTGCACCGGCTGCACTGATGGTCAGGCAAGCGACGACGAGACCGAGCTCAAGCGCCGCACCATAGCGCAGTGCGCGCCGCATTCGCCGCCAGGCAGAGTGGAGGCGGCGCTGGGCAAGGTGCGGGCGCCGGGTGGATTCGGGCCGGGCGCACACCATGCCATGGGCGCGCCCGGGCGGGACGTTGCGC
This sequence comes from uncultured Sphingomonadales bacterium, assembly GCA_903893935.1. Taxonomy (GTDB): domain Bacteria; phylum Pseudomonadota; class Alphaproteobacteria; order Sphingomonadales; family Sphingomonadaceae; genus Novosphingobium. The sequence goes on along the minus strand of CAITOD010000725.1, from coordinate 436 downwards.
ACCGCTTCGCGCGCCCGATCAAGCACTTCGCGCGCCAGCGCAGCCGCTTCCGCCTTTGTCAGGTGGCGTTCTGCCGAAAATCTGCGACTGGCGGATGACATCCCGGAACCTTGCTTGGGCATGCCCGCCATTCTGCGGGCGCAAGCTCATTGCTAATCCGGTTCATTCAACATCGCGTTGAATAGTAATGGCAATTTACTAAGGGATCACCCGCAGTCGACGCCAATCGCTTCGATACGCCTGCGCAAAGGTGCCAGCAGCGGTTCGAAGCGGCGCCACCTTTCGATACCGTCGCGATTGAGCGCCGCGCGGACCTGGACCGCGCTTTGGGTGGTGCTGGGGCGACGGTTGGCATGGAACGCAAGGCACGCCGGTTGCCAGTCGAGGCCGCAATCGGCGATGAGAGATCGAAGAGCGTCGTGTAGGGAAAGAGTGT
>CAITOD010000724.1 GCA_903893935.1 uncultured Sphingomonadales bacterium | reverse complement strand
TGGTGGTGCCATCGGTGACATAAGAGCCATAGCGCCCGGACATCACGCGGATATCCGCGCCCGAGACCGGATGCGCGCCCAGCACTTTCAAAGGCTCGGTCGCGCGACCGGCGCGCGCACCGGCACCGGCGGCAGCTTCGGCCAGCTTGACCACAGCCGCGTTCATACCGGTTTCGAACACTTCGGCAGTGCTGCGCAGCCGGCCATACTTGCCGTCGTGCGCAAGATATGGCCCATAGCGGCCGATCGAGGCGGTGATCGGCTTGCCGGTTTCGGGATGCAGCCCGATTTCGCGCGGCAGACCAAGCAGTTTCAGCGCCCAGTCGAGATCGACTTCGGGAATATCCTTGGGGATCGAGGCGCGTTTGGCGTCTTTCCCCTCGCCCAATTGGACGTAAGGGCCAAACCGGCCGCTGCGGCGCAGGACATCGAGCCCCGAATCGGGGTCCTGCCCAAGAGGCGCATCTTCGCTGGCACCGCTCTCGCCCGCCTCGCCGCCTTGGGCAAATTTGCGGGTGAACTTGCATTCGGGATAATTGGAACACGCCACGAACGCGCCATAGCGCCCGCCGCGCAGTGACAGCCGCCCGGCCCCGCATTTGGGGCACAGGCGCGGGTCGCTGCCGTCATCGCGCGGCGGGAACAGATAGTCCGACAGGAACGCATCAAGCTCGGCGGTCACTTCGCTCGGCTTGCGTTCCATCACTTCGTCGGATTTGGGTTTGAAATCGCGCCAGAACTTGGCCAGCAGATCTTTCCACGCGCCGCGCCCGCCCGACACGTCGTCAAGCTCTTCCTCCATCCCGGCGGTGAACTGGTAAGCGACGTAGCGGTCGAAAAAACGCTCCAGAAAAGCTGTCAGAAGCCGGCCGGATTCTTCTGCAAAGAAACGGTTTTTTTCCAGCCGCACATAGTTGCGATCCTTGATCACCTGGATCGTCGCGGCATATGTCGAAGGGCGGCCGATACCCAGTTCCTCGAGCCGTTTGACCAGCGAGGCTTCGGAATAGCGTGGCGGCGGTTGGGTGAAATGCTGGCTCGCCTCGACCGCGCGTTTGACCGGCTGGTCGCCGGCTTTCATCGCCGGCAGAAGCCCGCCTTCATCGTCCTCGCCATCGGGCTTCTGGTCGCGGCCTTCTTCATAGACCGCCAGAAACCCGGGAAAGCGCACGACCTGGCCGGTCGCGCGCAATTCGTGCTTGCCGGTGCCTTCGCGCAAAGTGACGGTGGTGCGTTCGATATTGGCCGAGGCCATCTGGCTCGCCAGCGCGCGTTTCCAGATCAGATCATAGAGCCGCGCCTCGTCGCCCGAGCCGTGCTGGCTGCGGGTGAATTCGGTCGGCCGGATCGCCTCGTGCGCTTCCTGTGCGTTTTTTGCTTTGGTTTCGTAAATACGCGGCTTTTCAGGCAGATAGTGCCCGTCATAGCGGTCGTTGATCACCGCGCGCGCGGCCGAAATCGCCGATGAATCCATCTGCACGCCGTCGGTGCGCATGTAAGTTATCGCACCCGCCTCGTACAGCGTCTGCGCCACGCGCATCGTGTGGCTGGCCGAAAAGCCCAGCTTGCGCGCGGCTTCCTGCTGCAGCGTCGAAGTGGTGAACGGCGGCTGCGGGTGCCGCCGGGTCGGGCGCGTATCGACATCTTCGACACGGAAGGTTGCCGCTTCGACCGCGGCTTTGGCGCGCTCTGCAGCCCCTGCATCGCCCAGCGACAACCGGTCGAGCTTTTCGCCGTCGAACCGCACGAGGCGCGCGGCAAACGGTGTGCCTGCCTGTTCCATCCGGGCGAGCACCGACCAGTATTCCTGCGTCTTGAACGCTTCGATCTCGCGCTCGCGCTCGACGATCAGCCGCAGCGCCACCGATTGCACGCGGCCCGCCGATTTGGCGCCGGGCAGCTTGCGCCACAGCACCGGTGACAGCGTAAACCCGAACAGGTAGTCGAGCGCGCGGCGCGCCAGATAGGCATCGA
>CAITOD010000723.1 GCA_903893935.1 uncultured Sphingomonadales bacterium | reverse complement strand
CAGCAGGAGCGCGGGCTGATCGCGGCGGCAAGCCCCGCGCTGATCGAGTAAATGGCCGGGCGGCTGGCGGGGAGTTGACTACTCTCCTGGCCTATCCTTTTCTCAACATCCGTTCGTGCTGAGCTTGTCGAAGCATGCGCGCGGATGCTTCGACAAGCTCAGCACGAACGGATGTTGGTGACGCGTAAATGCGAATTCAGCCTTACAGCACGCTTTCCAGCCAGCCTTTGAGCTGGCTCTTGGGCGCGGCGCCGAGTTTTTGGGCGACGGGTTTGCCGTCCTTGAACAGCACCAGCAGCGGGATCGATTGCACGCCGATGTCGCCCGGGACGCCGGTGTTTTCCATGATGTCCATTTTCACGATCGAAACCTGGTCGGCGAGTTCTTCGGCGATTTCTTCGAGCGCGGGGGCGATCATCTTGCACGGGCCGCACCAGTCCGCCCAGAAATCGACCAGCACGGGCTTGGTCGAAGCGAGGACGTCTTGTGCGAAGCTGGCATCGGTAACGGCTTTGGTGGTCATGGCGGGAAACCTTTCGGGAAAAATGCTTGGCAACAATCTAGGCGCGCGCGCTCTGCTTGCAACCGGAGCGCGTCAAAAGGTTTCCTCGTCACTGCCAAGCCCCAGCTTTTGCGCCGCGATCAGATCGGGCGGCAATGCGAACAGGCGCGGGGTCGCGGTATAAAGCAGCGCCGCTTCGATGCGGCGGCCGGGATGGATCGCCTGCAAGGCTGCAACATAAGCCGCCATCTGGCGCAGATAGGCGGGCGGGATTGCCGCAATCCGGTCGGGCGGGCGGCGATCGGTCTTGAAATCGACAATCTGCACCGTGTCGGGGGTGATCAGCAGACGATCGATCGTGCCATTGACCAGCCGCGTGCCGACAAGCGCTGCAATCGGCACTTCGGCCAGCGATCCGGGCCCGAACACCGCGCGCCATTCGGGTGCATCGAGCACCGCCAGCGCCGATTGCACCAGGACAGTGCGCTCGGCATCGGGCATGTCGGGCGCGGCGCGATCGAGCCAATGCTGCGCAATTGCTGCGCGATCGGCACCGGGCACATCGGGCAGGCGTTCGAGCAGCCGATGCAGCAGGGTGCCGCGCCGCGCCGCTTCGCGCGCACCGGGGCCGGGACGGGTCGGCGGTGCTGCGGCAGCGTCCTCGTCCATCGCGCTTGGTGCAAGCGGGCGGGCCGGGCGCGGTTCGGGGCCGATCGGCTCGCTGAGTTCGCCGGGCACAGCACCCGAAGGCGCAGCAGCAGTCGCCGCATCGCGTGCGGGCCGCGCGGCAAGCGAACCGTGCTCCCACACCCGGCCCCACAGCGGATCGTCGCGCTGCGCAGTATCGGGCATTGTCGCATGGAGCGCGGCATACCAGCTTTCGTCCGGAACCACGCCTTTGGCGCGCGGGCCCAGCGCTCCGGTTACGAACAGCGCTTCTTCGGCGCGCGTCATGGCCACGTACAACAGCCGCCAGTGCTCGGCGCGTTCGTCGGCCAGCGCGCCGGCTTCGGCAGCGCGCACGCGCCCGGGCTTCTCGTCCTTGCGCAAAGGCGGCAAAGGCACGCCGCGCCCTTCGCCATCATCAAGCGTGACAGGCGGCGGCTGCGCGCGGCCCGGATCGGCGGTGGCATCGGCCAGAATCACGATCGGCGCCTGCAGACCTTTCGACCCGTGGACGGTCATCACTCGCACGAGGTCGCTTTGCCCGCCCGGCTCGCGCTTCACATCGCCATCGCCCGCGGCAAACCAGTGCAGGAACCCGGCGAGGCTCGGCACATGGCTCGCCGCATGCGCCATGGCTGCGTTGACCAGTTCGTCGATCGGATCGCCCGCTTCTTCGCCCAGCCGCGCCAGCAAGGCCTTGCGCCCCTGCCACGGGCCGACCAGAATCCAGTTGAGCAGCGCCGCAGGCGCAATGAAATCGGCGCGCGCCAGCACGTCGCGCAGCATGGCCATTGTGCGATGGGTGGCCGGCGTTTCGTGCGCGCGCAAATGGTCCCACAGCCGCACCCCGGCCGGGCGATAGCCGTGTTCGAGCAAGTCTTCCTGGCTCCAGCCCAGCAGCGGCGAAACCAGCAGCGCAGCGAGATTGAGATCGTCGCCCGGCTGCACGCAAAAGCGCAAGGCCGCGAGCAAGTCCTTGACTGCCAATGGCGCGCCCAGCCGCAGCCGGTCAACGCCCGCGACAGGAACACGTTCGGCATGCAACCGCGCGACAATCAGCGCGGCAAGCGCACCGCGCTTGCGCACCAGCACCATGATATCGCCGGGCGTGGCGCGCCGGTGGCGGCCTTTGCCGAGCGCAAAACCGTGATCGAGCCAATCGCGCACCTGGCGCGCGATCCGCCCCGCAAGGATACGATCGGCCCCCGACAGCCAGGTGTCTTCGCCGCCGGGATCGGGCAGATCGTCTTCGTCGGCGTCAACCGCGAGCCCGACCGGTTGCCATAGCGCCACGAGACCCGGAATGGCATGACCCACGTGCGGCTCGGGCGGTTGCGGCAGGCCCAGGCGGGTGTGGCCGATCGCGGCAATCGCGCCATCGACAAAATCGAGCACGGGTTGCGCGCTGCGAAACGAGCGATCCAGCCCGAGCGCCAGCAGATCGAGCGCGGGGTCATTGGCGGCGTCGGCCAGCCCTGCCAGTTCCAGCGCCACACGCTGCCGCGCCGCTTCGAATTCCTCGGGCCGGGTGCCCTGAAAGCCGAAGATCGCCTGCTTGTAATCACCCACCACAAACAGCGTGCGCGGCGCCTCGGTCGCGCGCGGCTTGCCCGCCCCGCTGCGGAAATCGCCGGTCACCCCGTCGAGCACGATGCGCCATTGCGCGCGGTTGGTGTCTTGCGCCTCGTCGACCATGACATGATCGAACTGGCGGTCGAGCTTGAAGCGGATCCATTCGGCGGGCGTGCGCTCGGTCAAAAGCGCTGCAGCGGCGCGGATCTGGTCGTCGAAATCGATAAACCCTTCGCGGGTTTTTGCCTGTTCCCATGCCAGCGCAAAGCGGCGCCCGATCGCCAGCGCCGGTTCGACCAGATCGACCAGCGCCAGCGCGCGCGCAAGTTCGGCTGCCTCGTGCAAGGCCTCGCTGACGATTGCCGTGTGATCGGTGTAAGCGGGGTCGATCTTTTCGAGATTTTTTCGGTACTTGGCCTCGCCCTGGGCGTTAAACAGCGCTTTGGCCAGAGCCTCGCGCTGGATCGCGCGGTCGGCAGGCGCAGCGGCGATCCACACGGTAATCGGCGCGATCATGCCATCGGCACTCCTGGTGCCCCACGCGCGCAGCACATCGAGGCAACGGGCAAGCGCCGCCATTGGAAAGCTTGCATCTGCAAAACAGGCTGCGAGCAGATCCTGATCAGCATCGGCTGGGAGCCCGATCAGCCGGTTGAGGCGCGGCCGCAGAGGTGGCTGCCAGCCGCCGGGGCCGTTCCACAGCTCGGTTTCTGCCGCACAGCGCAGCAGAAAGCGCGTGAGATCCCCCTCGCCCATCCGCAAGCTGAGCGCGGCGAGCGCCTCCCCGAACGCCGTATCGCCGCTCGCTTCGGCGCGCACCAGCAGATCGACCAGCACGTCGCGCACCAGCAAGTCGCGGTCGCGGTCTTCCATCGCGCGCGAGCCCGGGCGCAAGCCGGCTTCT
>CAITOD010000722.1 GCA_903893935.1 uncultured Sphingomonadales bacterium | reverse complement strand
GAATGGCGCAACCGCTGCCCCGTTATCGCCAGAACCGGCATCGCAAAAACCGGCAACGCGAGAACCGGCATCGCCCGACCCGGCGCCCGCAGCACCTGTGCCGGGGGCTTCGCCTCCGCTGCCCACCGCGACGGTGCAGGAAGACGTCGCTCCTGCTGGTGGCGAAGCGAAGGCTCCCGCGCGGGCAGCTGTTGCGCCGGCGGAAAAGGCGGAGCCACCCGCTGCGCTCCCTGCAAAACCCAAAGCAAAGCCCGCGCCCCGGAAACCGGCCAAACCCGCCGCCAAACCCGCCGCCAAACCCGCGCCGGACAGCGACGAACCCTCGAAGGATGCCGTCGATGCCGCCTTCGACGCTGCCTTCGGCGGTGCGCCGCGCCCGGCGCCAGACCAGCCGTAGCCACGCGTTCAGGCGAGTTCGGGATAGCCGCGGGCTCGTGCCTGCTGCGCCAGCGCCGGGATCACGTCATAGGCGCTGCGGTCGATCGCGGTCATGCCCGACAATCGCAGCGCCGCGAGCGTCCGGGTCAGTGCCGGGTCGGCACACACTTCGGTCAGCGCCTCGCTTAGCGCCGCACGGGTTTCAGGCGGGTGCTGCGCTGCGGTGATCAGCGGCAGGCCGGGCGTCGCCGCAGTCCAGCCGAGCACGCGGATGTACCGGTCGATGCGGGGGAAACGGTCGCGCAGCAGCGCCCACGAAACCGCATCGATGGCCGCGAGATCGGCGTACCCTGCGCGCACCGCAGCGACGCTGCGGGCGTGCCCGCCGGTTTCGATCACCGCGCCGAAGAAGCGGCCTTGCGAGGCAAGCGGCGCTACCGCCGCGCGCAAGAGATTCATGCCCGTGTTCGAATCGCGTGCATTGATGGCGACGCGCCGCCCGGCCATGGCCGCGAGGTCGGTTGCCGGGTCATCCTGCCGCACGATCAGAGCGGAGCGATGCCACGCGCCTTCGCAGCCCGGCGCGCGATAGACCGGCACCGCAACCAGCGCGACCGTTTCACGCAGCCGCCGGGTCAGCGGATAGCCGCACGTCTGCGCGAGCAGCAGATCGGGCGTGGTCCAGATCGCATCGAGCGGCCGGTCGCGCGTCAGCCGGTCGGGCACTCCGGCGAGGCCACGGGCGCGCAACCGCGCTGCAATCGCCGTCCAGAGCATGTCGTTGGCTTTGTGCAACCAGCGTGGATCGTACATCCCCAGCGAGGCGATCATCGCCCCGGATGGACCAACTGGTCGTGTGGTCGCAGCAAATAGCGCGCGATGACTTCGCGATAGCCGCGATAGCGCGGCGCCGCGGCGAAGGCATCGGGATCGGCGTGATAGAGCGCGGGCAGGCGGTACCACGGCACACCGGGCTGATCGTGGTGCCAGGTGTGCAGATTGTTGTTGAGAAACAGCAGCGCCAGCGGTCCGAAATCGGCCACCAGCGCGGTGCGTGCCGCCGGATCGGGATTGGCGCGGTGTTCGGCAAAGGCCCGGATCAACAGCAGCGATGTGCCCGGCCACACAAAGCACAGCACATAGTCGCGCAAGCTGAGCCCGACTTCGCCAAGCCACCACACGATCAGCGCCACCGCCAGACAATGCGGCACCCAGTCGCGCGCCACGGCCAGCGGATGCTCGAGGGCACGCCGCCCTTGTGCCAGCCAGAACCGGCCCACGCGGATCGGCGGGCCAAACAGCATGCGCCCGGCCAAAGTCGATTCGAGCACCGCCAGCCGGTACCCGGGTCCGCCTGCGCTTGGCAGATAATTGCTTTCGATGTCGTCGAACGGGTCGGTCAGGTGCGGGGTGGCGTGGTGGCCGGTGTGTTCGCGCGCGTAGATGGCATAAGGCAGCCACAGCGACAGCGGCGCAAAGCCGATTGCATCATTGATCCAGCGATGGCGCGTCGGGTGGCCGTGGATCACTTCGTGCTGCAGCGATCCCTGCCAGGCGATGATCCAGGCGCCACCGGCCATCAGCACGGGCCAGGGCAGCGCGGCATGCCATGCGGTCAACGCGATCCAGCCGCCATAGACCACGACTGCAAGCGCGATCGTTGGCCATTCGAACCTGGGTATGGAGATGTCAGACGTGTGTGCGGACCCCATCGAGGAAAGCTATCGACTTGCGAATTTCATGTCCAGACATGGTCGCCAATAAGGTGGTGCCAAATTTGCATACCTGCATACCGTCAGTCGAGCATGCGCAGCGCTGCGATATGTTCGGGGCCAATGCCGCAGCAGCCACCCACGATGCTGGCCCCGGCGGTGCGCCAGGCGCGCGCAAAGGCGGCGTAGCCGGCCGGGTCAAGATCGGCGCGGATATCGAGCAGCACGGCATTGGCGGTGGCTTCTTCGGGCTGCGGGGGAAAGGCATTGGCGTAGACGCCGATGGCTAGATCGCATGCCGCGCGCGCCGCCAGCACGGCATCGGCCATGACTTCGGGCTGGCTGCAATTGAACAGGATCGCGGTCGCACCAAGCCGCTGCGCAAGTTGCGCTGCCTCGGTCACGCTTTCGCCCGAACGCAGGCGCGGCACGGGGCCGGGGTGGCCATCGTCGAGCGTGAAGGACAGCCACAGCGGCTTGCCCGTCGCTGCGGTCAGTTCGCCGACCAGTTCTGCTTCGCTCAGCGCCGACAGCGTTTCGGCCTGCCAATGGTCGACATGCGGCGCCAGCGCCTCGACCAGATCGCGCAGGATCGGTCGCGCGCGGGCAATATCGACCAGATCGGGGCGGTATGATCCACACACCGGCGGCAGCGATCCGGCGACCGCGACTTTGCGTGGCGCCGCATCGGCAACCGCGCGCGCCAGCGATCCGGCCAGTGCGGCGAGATCGCGGCCTTGCGCGGCAAAGCGTTCCTCGCCGATGTGGAACGGCACCAGCGCATACGTGTTGGTGGTGATCACATCGGCCCCGGCGTCGACATAGCTCTGGTGCACGCGGGTGACGAATTCGGGCGCTTCGATCAGCGCGAGTGCCGACCATTCGGGCTGGCGGAACGGCGCACCGATCCGCTTGAGTTCGCGACCGGTGCCGCCGTCGAGCAGGGTCACGGGCGACAGGGCGGGTTGGGGCATGGGCGTTCTCTCCGGCAAACTGGCGCGGCACATGTCGTAGCAGAAGCCGGCCGGGTCAAGGCCGCCGTGTGTCCGGCGCGCGCCGGATCGCGCGACGGGGCGCGGTCACGCGCCCCGTCGCCGGGCGGTCAGCGACGCTCGTGGTGGTCTCGTTCCTGGTGCGGCGCAGGCTTGGGTGCCGGGGCCGGCTTTGGCGCAGGGGCGGGCTTTGGCGCCGGGGCGGGGGCCGGGTGAAACTGCGGCGCCGGCGCCGGGGCGGGATGATATTGCGGTGCTGGCGTCGGATGATATTGCGGAGCCGGCGCGGGCGTCGGCGCGCGATAGGAATTGGGCGCCGGGCGCGGCGTGGTCTGGTTCTGGAAGGCCGGGCCTTGCGTGGTCGGCGCGCCCGCGCCCGGCGTTGCTGCGGGCTGGTTGGTGCGCGCTGCCGGTGCGAAAGCGTTGCCGGCGCGCGCCGGGCTGGCGGCGGGGGTGGG
>CAITOD010000721.1 GCA_903893935.1 uncultured Sphingomonadales bacterium | reverse complement strand
GGTCGATGCGCGCTGGCCGCTTTATGGCACATTCAAGCTCGCCAATCCGGATGGCACCCTGCACCCCGCAGGCGCACCCCTGGGCAATACCGCGTGGATCGCGCCCGGCGTCGCCGACCGGCTGGGTGTGGCAGTGGGCGACCACTTGCGCATCGGCGCGGCCGATCTGGTGATCGGCGGGGTGATCGGCGATGAGCCCGACCGGCTGGGCGAAGGCTTTGCGCTGGGGCCCACGGTGATTATCAGCGGCGCGGCGATGCGCGCAACCGGGCTGGTTTCGACCGGCGCGATGGCGCGGTGGAAATACCGCGTGGCGCTGCCGGCGGGCACACGGCCCAAAGCGGTGATCGACGCGTTCAAGGCCGCGTTTCCGAGCTCGGGGTTTGAATATCGCGACCGCGACCGCGCCTCGCCAGGGCTCGACCATTTTGTCGACAGTCTGGGGCAATTCCTGCTGCTGGTGGCGCTCGCGGCGCTGGCGATCGCCGGGATCGGCATTGGCAATGGCGTGACCGGGTTTCTCGAGGCGCGGCGCGGCACGATCGCCACGCTCAAGATTCTGGGGGCGACCGGGCCCGATATCGCGCGCGTGTTCGGGTTGCAGATTGCGGTGGCAAGCCTCGTGGCGATCGCGGCGGGGCTCACGCTCGGGCTGATCGCCACGCCGCTGATCGGCCTGGCGCTCAGCGGCGTGCTGCCGGTCGCGGCCGGGCTGGTGGTCGATCCGCTCGCGCTTGCGACCGCAGCGGGCTATGGCCTGCTGATCGTGCTGGCGTTTGCCGCACCGCCTTTGCTGCGCGCGCGCGCCTGGCCGGCGATGGCGCTCATGCGCGCACAGATCGCGCCTCTCGGCCAGCCGTGGCGCGCGGCGGCGCTGCCGGTGGGCGGCGGGCTGGCGGGGATTGTGGCACTTGCAGTGCTGCCGTCGTCGGACCCGTTGCTGGCGCTCGGCTTTCTGGGCGGTGCGGCGGCGCTGTTCGGCTTGCTTGGCCTGCTTGGCTGGGGGCTTACCCGGCTGGCGGCGCGGGCCCCGCGCCCCAAAGGCACGATCGCGCGCATGGCGCTCGGCAACTTGCACCGGCCCGGCGCACAGACCCCTGCGCTGGTGGTGGCACTGGGGTTCGCGCTGGCCGCGTTCGTGGTGCTGGCGGGCGTCGAAACCAGCCTCGACGGCAATATCGCGCGGCGCGTGCCGGCGCGCGCGCCCGACTATTTCGTGGTCGATGTGCCGCGCCCGAGCGAGGCGGTGTTTCGCGCCATTGTCGGCCACGTGGCGCCGGGTGCAACCGTCCGCACTGTGCCATCGTTGCGCGGCGCGGTGCTGGCCTATGGGCCGCCCGCGCATCCGACACGCGTGGCCGATCTGAAAACGATCCCCGACGGCGCATGGATGCTGCGCGGCGATCGCGGCCTGACGTATGCGGATCAGGTGCCGCAGGGCAATACGCTCACCGCCGGGCGCTGGTGGCCGCGCAATTACAATGGGCCGCCGCTGGTCTCGGTCGACGAGAACCAGGCGCAGAAGCTCGGGCTCCATCTCGGCGACCGGCTGACCATCTCGCTGCTCGGCGTCGAACGCAGCGCCACGATCGCCTCGTTCCGCCGGATCGACTGGGACACGTTCGGGTTCAACTATGTGCTGGTGTTCAGCCCCAATGCGATTTCC
>CAITOD010000720.1 GCA_903893935.1 uncultured Sphingomonadales bacterium | reverse complement strand
CCGGGCGCCGTGATGTGCGCGTACAACCGCGTCAATGGCCAGCCCGCGTGCGGATCGGACTGGCTGCTCAACACGGTGCTCAAGCGCGACTGGCGCTATCCGGGCTTTGTCATGTCCGACTGGGGTGCGGTGCCGGGCCCGGGCGCGGCGCTCAACGGGCTTGACCTGCAATCGGGCGAACAGCTCGACAAGGCGGTCTGGTTTGATCGCACGCTGGCCGCTGCGGCCGCGCGCGATCCTGCGCTTGCCGCGCGGATCGACGATATGAACCGGCGCATTCTGTCTTCGGTCTATGCGGCCGGGCTCGATCGCTACCCTGCCACGCCTGGCGGCGCGATCGACGAAGCCGCGCATGCGCAAGTGGCGCTCGATGTCGCGCGGCAGGCGATTGTCCTGTTGCGCAACCAGGGCGGCGTGCTGCCGCTCGCGCCGACCACGCGGTCGATCGCGGTGATCGGCGGCCATGCGCTGCAAGGCGTGCTGTCGGGCGGCGGATCAAGCCAGGTCGATGCCAAAGGCGGCCCGGCGGTGCGCGTGCCGCTCGACGGGCCGCGCACATTTGTGGATGGCCAGCACTATCAGGGCCCCGGCCCGGTTGCCGAACTGGCCAAATTGGCGCCTGACGCAAAGATCACATATCGCAGCAGCGCCTATATTGCCGACGCGGTGGAAGCGGCGCGCAAGGCCGATGTCGCTATCGTGTTCGCCACCAAGTGGTCGGGCGAGAGCCGCGATGTGCCCGATCTGTCGCTGCCCGACGGGCAGGATGCACTGATAGCGGCGGTCGCCGCCGCCAATCCGCGCACCGTGGTGGTGCTCGAAACCGGCAATCCGGTGGCCATGCCCTGGCTCGACAAAGTATCGGGCGTGATCGAAGCGTGGTACCCCGGCGCGCGCGGCGCGCAGGCGATTGCCGAGGTGCTGTCCGGCAAAGTCAATCCGTCCGGGCATTTGCCGGTGACCTTTCCGGCCGATCTGGCGCAATTGCCGCGCCCGGTGCTCGACGGCTATGCCACACTGCCGGCCGAAGGCGACGGTCCGCCTTCGGCGATTGCGCCAGCCGATGTCGCGGCCGATTACCGCATCGAAGGGTCGGATGTGGGCTATCGCTGGTTTGCCCGGACCGGCGCCGCGCCGCTCTTCCCGTTCGGCTTTGGCCTCAGCTATACCGGTTTCGCCCAAAGCGGGTTGACCATGCAAGGACTGACCGCGCGCGTCGAAGTGCGGAACACCGGCAACCGGGCGGGCGCAACCGTGGCGCAAGTCTACCTCGTTTCGCGCCCCGATGGCAAAAAGCTGCGGCTGGTCGGCTATCAGCGCGTCGAGCTTGCGCCGGGGGAATCGCGCACAGTCGTGCTTGCGATCGATCCGCGCGTGATTGCCGACTGGACCGACAAGCAGACGATCCGGGGCTGGAGCCTTGCGGCCGGCGACTATGGTTTCGCGTCGGGCGCCGATGCAGGCGAGCTCGGGCCGGTTGTCACGCAACACATCGCCGCGCGCACCTGGCGCGACTGACCGCGCGTCGGAATTCCTATCACCGTTGCCGCGAAATGATCGGCCAACACGATCGCGCTTGCGGCATAGTGCGAAAAAGCGGCGGTCGTTCGTCCGCTCCGGGAGAATACCCATGCTGCGCTGGCATCGTTTGACCGCATTCGCGTCGTTCCTGCTGGTTGTCTATGTCATCGCCACGGGGTTTGGCATCCAGTTCTGGGATCTGCAGGCGCTGGTCAGAAACGCGCCGCCTACCGATCCCAACATGCTGATGATGCGCCAGCACATCTATGGCACGCCCAATTACGCGGTGGTATCTGCGCCCGACTATGTCGCTCCGGCATTGCCAAACAGCCTCGATCTGGTCGCCGCGATCCGGCGCACCGCGCAGCTGGGCCACGCGGCCGCGCCAGGCGCCGAATTGCGGCTGGTCGAAGTGCGCGGGGTCGACGGGCATCCGGCCGGACGGGTCAAAATGGGCGACCGCCAGCTGATTTTCGATCTTGCCAGCGGCACGCCGCTGCCGGCAAGCGCCCTGCCCCCGCCCGAACCCGGGCGCGACATGCAATCGGCGCGATCGGACTTCAAGTTCTTCCACCGGTTCAATTATCTCGGACAACTGGCGACCGGCCTCGACGGCCTTGCCGGAATGGCACTGGCCACGCTGGTGGTCACCGGGTTGTGGCATTACTGGAAACTGCTGATGGCGCGCCGTCGGCTCAAGCGCGAGGCGCTGTTCTGGAAGGGCGGCGGCACCTGGCGGCAATTGCACCGCTGGATCGCGCTGGCGAGCGCGCTGCCGGTGCTGTGGCTGGCGACCACCGGGTTTGCGCTGTCGGTCGACAATGTCACACCGGCGATCCGCGGACTGTTGTCGGGCCCGCCGCCGGGCGGTGGACGGGGGCCAAACGGGTTCGATGGCGACCTCGGCGCGCCGATCCGCGATGCGCAGCTGGTGCCGATGACGCAGGCAACGCTGCGCGCATTTGGCAGCAAAGCCGGCATCAAGGTGCTGCAATTGCGCTATTTCGCAGGCTATGCGCAAGGCGTGGTCATCGCTGCCGATCCGTCCACCACGCAGCACGTGTACAACACTGCGACGGGTGCGGAAATGAGCATGACCGAGCCCGGCTATCCGCCGGTCGGCTTCCCCTCGGGCTGGGCAGGCCACCAATGGCTCAAACAATTGCATCGTGGCGACGCGATCGGCCTGACCGGGCGCTGGCTGGACTTTTTCGGCGCGCTCGGTGCGCTCTACCTGCTGGTGTCGGGTGCGGTGATGTACACCGAGATGTGGCGCCGCCGAGCCAGATCGGGGCGTACCCAGTGGGTGTGGAAATAGGCCGCGCGCAGCGGGAGAGCGCCGAGATGAACCGTATCACCTGCGCGTGGCGGCTCGTGGCGGTCCTGCTTGCGCTGATTGTCTGGTCGCCCTCCGTGTTTGCTGCATCGTGCGAAAAGCTCGCTGCAGGCACCGGTTTTCACGGCAAAGTTCTGGCCAGCAGCCTCGTCATTGACGGACGCCCGCCGGTACCAGCCGAACAATGGGACACCAGCCCGGGCATGAATGTCGCGGGCCGGCCCGTCGCTCGTCCGCTGCCCCGGTTCTGCCGCGTGCAGTTGCTGCTGTCATCGGGCGCGGGCTCGCAAATCCGCAGCGAAGTCTGGTTGCCGCTCGACCACTGGAACGGCCGCCTGCTCGGTCTTGGCAATTTCGGCTGGGGCGGCGTGCCGGCGTGGGGCAGCATGGCGGCAGGGCTTGCCGAAGGCTATGCCGTGGTCGGCAGCGACAGCGGGCACGACGCCACGGCTTCGCCCGGTGGCGAATTTGCCCTCGGCCATCGCGCAGCGCTGGACGATTATGGTGGCCGTGCCACGCACCTGATGACCATGGCCGCCAAACGGCTGGTGCGCGCGTGGTCAGGGCATGCGCCGCTCCACACCTATTTCATCGGCTGTTCGCTGGGCGGGCTGCAGGCGCTGATCGAAGCGAGCCGCTATCCGGCCGATTACGACGGCATCGTGGCGGGCGCGCCGCCCAACCCGCTGCCCGCATTCAATGCTGCACAAATCTGGCCGCAAGCGCTGCTGGCGGTCAATCCGGCGGGCAAAGTATCGCAATCGCTGTTGGCGGGTGTGGCGCATGCGGCGCTGGCGGCTTGCGCCAGCCCGGTCGGCACCGCGCAAGGCTTTATCGAAGACCCCGCGCGCTGCGCATTCGATCCGGCGAGCCTCATCTGCCCCGATCCGCAATCGGCCCCGCCCGGCTCCGTATGCCTGACCCGCGACCAGGCCGAATTCCTGCGCAGGGTGCACGCCGGGCCGACCACCGGCGGACCGGATGGAACCCCCGGCCGCGCAATCTTTCCCGGTCCTGCGGTCGGATCGGACAATATGCTGTGGCCGTTCGTCAACGGGAACGAATTCCGCAACGCCGCCGATCTGTTCCGCTATGCCGCTTTTCAGGATGTTCAGTGGTCGCCGCTGCGGTTCGACTGGTCGCGCGATGCCGAAGCGGCCGACCGCGCAACCCGCGGCATGTTCACCGTCGCCCCCGATCTCGATCGCTTTGTCGCTCATGGCGGGCGCCTGCTGCTTTATATCGGCTGGGATGATTATCACGATCCGCGCCAGCTCGCCGGCTGGCAGGATGCGGTGATCCGCCATGCCGGGCCGCGCGCGCAAGGCGCCGTGCGTCTGTTCGCCCTCCCCGGGGTGGGGCACTGCCAGGGCGGGCCGGGCTGCGACACATTCGCCAAGCTTGGCACGATCGATCGCTGGGTCAGCACGGGTCATGCGCCCCAACGCCTGATCGCGAGCAAAGTCGATCAAGGCCGCGTCGTGCGCGAGCGCCTGGTCTGCGCCTGGCCCAAAGTCGCGCGCTATGACGGGCATGGCGCAATGGACCGCGCCGACAGCTTTCACTGTTACTGACACCCAAGCCAGGGAAACCCGCGTGCAAGGACATTTCGGGACCGGCTCGCAAAGGCAGACATCATCGGCGACATTCGCGGCACGCGCCTGCGCAACAGGCCATTGCACCTGTGAGCTGCACCGGTCGACCCGACGATCGTGACGGGATCTATTGCGCTGCGGCTGCAACCGTGGCCGGAAGCACCGTCGGGGCGCAGCCGGGCTTGATCGGGGACCCCATGGCACCGTGGCCGGGCTTTTCGTAAGCCTTGTCGTTGAGCACATAACCAACTGCACCGGCCAGCATCGACACCACCGTCGTCTGTACAGCGGGGCTGGCTGCCTTGATCGCCTGGCCGATGTTGCTGGCCAGATCGGCGCCGACGCCCGCAATCACCAGGTCATTGATGCGCAGCACCGCAACCGGAATTGCCACCGGAGCGGTATCGTGCACGCCCAGCACGCGCCCGCCGGGATGCTCGACCTCGATATGTTGCCCCGGGCACATTGCGGTCACCGCGCTGACCTTGATCGACGCGCTGTCATCGCCTGCCGGCAAGGACGCAAGCGCAGCCAGCGTCGCCTGGGTCAGGCGCCGCGACTGCACATCCAGCAAGGCCCAGCCGCCGGCCCCTTCATCGGTGCCCGGCATGCCGCCAACTGCAGGCTGCAGCGATTTGAACAACGGCAACTGATCCCCTTCCGCCCCCGGCAGGTAAAGCGCAACCGGCGCTCCCCCCGGCAGGCTCTCCAGCATGTGCGAAACTGCACCCGGCAAATCCCCGGTCACTTCGTACCCTCCGTCGCGCGTGACCGACCGGAACATCACTTCGCCATGGCTGGCATAGTTGACGAGCACCGCCAGGGGATGGCCGGCAAGATCGGTCAGGCGAACGACATCGAGCGACTTGTCCGACGAAGCCGCCGGATTGAACACCCCGGGCGTTCCTGCTTCTTCGCCGTTGTTGACATTGACTTGCGCTGTGCCGCGTCCATGGCTGAACCGCGCCGGGGCGAGCGCGTGTACTGCCAAACGCACTGCCTCGACCGCGCCGGCGCGAACCCGCGCCATTTCGGCAGGCTGCGCCGGGTTGTTCACTTCACCATGATAGAACACCAGCGGCACGGTGTGGGTATGCGTCGCCACCACCATCACATGGTCGGGACTGGTCCCGGCGGCGCGGGCGACATCAGCGACGAGATCGTGGGGCTCAGGCACTTGCGTGACCTCGATGCTGACAATCGCGGTTCGGGTCTTGCCATTGTCGAGCACCAGCGCGCGGGCAAAGACATCATCATGAATCCCTACAAAATCATGCTCGCGCGGCACTTTGTAAGGGAAGATCGATGCCGGCGAGGTAATCTGCACGCGCCCTGCCCCGGCGCGCAGATCCCCGGCCCTGGCGGCTGCCGGCGCAGCCATCGCACCGATCGCGAGCGCGGCAAGGGCGCAATGGCGCAGCCGCGCCTTCAACAACGATGAGTAAGGCATTGTCCACTCCACGGCCGAAAGGGTGACCTTGCCATCTCTTGTGCGGCCGAAAGGTATTGCGGCACAACGCCGCTCGGCCAGCTTTCGATCACGCCGCCCGCAAATCCAATGCGCCAGCGCCAATTCACCAGCAAGCGCGGATCGATCAGCGGCGCAAATTCAATCACCTGCTCACCAATACCCATTGCCCCACACCGCACCGGCACGGCAAACCCGTGACAACCGGCCTGAAGCCGCACCCGCCCTGGGTGGAAGGGAGACGCCATTGCCCGTGCGCGCAGCCATTATGCGAGCGACGACGTGGAAAGCCACTCATTACCGGCTGGCAGGCTTCTGCACGCATGCCGCACAAGGCGGGGATGCGGCTGCCTCGCCGGGGCCATTTCGGGTGACCGGCGCAACCGGGGCATCCCTCCTGTTCCTCGCGCTGTCGGGCCTGTGGATGTACCTTGATCTCTGGCGCAAGCCCGCCGCCTCAGGGCGCTGGGCGATTTTATGGAAATGACATGTTGCAACGGGAGTGCATTATGAAAATCCGATCCGCGCTGGCCGCAAGCTTTGTGCTCGCGCTGGCCATGCCGGTCGCGGCGCAGGGCGAGCCCAGCGAACTGGTCTATTTCGGCCAGCGTCTGGACGGTGCCGAATCAGCAATTTTCGGCGCGCGTTTCGATCCAGGCAGTGGCAAATTGACCCTGCTTGGCCCCGTGGCAAAGGTGGATCGGCCAACCTGGGTCCTGCCCAGCCCGGACCGTTCGGTGATATTTGCAGCCAGCGAGACCGGTAACGACGGCTTTACGCCAGGCGGAATCTGGAGCTTTGCCGCCGATCCCGTCACCGGGGCGCTCCACCCGCTCAGCCGGATAACCTCGGGCGGCGGCGGCGCGACCTTCCTCACGATCAACCCCAGGGCGCCGCAACTGTTTGTCGCCAATTATGGCACAGGCCACGTCGGCCTTGTTCCGATCATGCCCGGCGGCCGACTGATGCCGCCCCTGTCCGTCGTTCAGGATCAGGGCTCGGGCCCGCACAAGCGACAAAAAAGCGCGCATGCGCACGGCATCGCAATTGATCCGACCGGCCAATACGCACTCGTATCCGACCTCGGTGCAGACAAAGTGTTCGTCTATCGCATCGATTCGAAGACTCAGGCGCTTACCCCGAATGACCCGCCATCGGTGGCTGCCAAGCCTGGGTCGGGGCCGCGCCACATCGTGTTTTCGGCCGACGGGCGGTTTGTCTATGTCAACAGCGAACTGACCTCGGAACTGACCACTTATGCATGGGACGCCGCGCGAGGTGCGCTAGCCCCGCTGCAGACGATCAGCACTCGCCTCGCCAATGCTGCCGGCGACAACGGCGCGGGCGAAATCCTCGTCTCGCACGATGGCCGCTTCCTCTATGCCAGCAACCGCGGCGACGACAGCCTGGTGGTCTACGCGCTCGATCCGGCCAGCGGCCTGCCGCGCGAAATCCAGCGCACCCCCGCCGGCGGGCGGACCCCTTGGGCGATATCGTTTGACCAGACCAATCGCTGGCTGCTGGTCGCCAACGAAGGCAGCGGGCAGATCAAGGTGTTTGCCCACGATGTCGCGACCGGGCTGCTTTCGCCCACCGACCATACGCTGGAAGTGCCGCATGTTTCGGGCATTGCTGTCGTTGCGGCGCAGTTCCCCGACGAAGGGCGCACCCTGGGCGAAGGCGACATGCTGATCCTCGATCCGGCGCACGGGGCACTGCGCGTGGTGGGTGCGCTCGCGATCGACGACTGGGCCGACCCCGCGATCACCGGCTGAGGCTGGTGCCACCGGCGCAGCGTTCCTATCAGCAGGCCGGCATTCCTTATCGCAGGCCAAGCCGCGCGGTCTCCTAAAAGCGCGCGAACACGGGAGATCATACATGCACGGCCAATTCCGCATCGGCGCAAAACTGGTGTCATCGCAGGAAACCTTCGTTGCCCGCGCGGCTGCGGACGGCAGCGACCTGCCCGGTGCCTTCTCGATCAGCAGCGCGGCCGACGTGGCCGAAGCCTGCGCGCTGGCCGATCTCGCGTTCGATCCGTTTCGCGAAACCGCACCGGCCTTGCGCGCTGCCTTCCTCGACCGCATCGCCGAACGCCTCGCAGCGAACGGCGCCGAAATCATCGCCCGCGCCATGGCCGAATCCGGCCTGCCCCAGCCGCGCCTGACCGGCGAACTGGGCCGCACTTGCGGTCAGTTGCGGCTGTTTGCCACCGTGGTGCGCGAAGGTGACTGGGCCGGCGCCACGCTCGAACCCGCGCTGCCCGCGCGCCAGCCGCTGCCCCGCCCGGATTTGCGCCTGCGCCGGATCGCGATCGGCCCAGTCGCGGTGTTCGGCGCATCGAACTTTCCGCTCGCGTTCTCGGTTGCCGGCGGCGACACCGCCGCGGCGCTCGCCGCCGGTTGCCCGGTGATCGCGCGTGCCCATCCGGCGCACCCCGGCACATCGCTGCTCGCGGCCGAGGCGATCGCCGGCGCCGTCGCCGATCTCGGCTTGCCCGAAGGCGTGTTCTCGCTGATCCAGGGGCCCGATCATGCGCTCGGCGCAGCACTGGTGGCCGATCCGCGCATGGCTGCGGTGGGCTTTACCGGATCGCGCAGCGGCGGCCTGGCGCTGATGGCCATCGCTGCGGCGCGCCCCGTTCCGATCCCGGTCTTTGCCGAAATGTCGAGCATCAATCCCGTTATCCTGATGCCGCACCGCCTGGCGGAAGCTGGCATCGCGCTCGCCCAGGGCTTCGTCGGCTCGCTCAGCATGGGCGCGGGGCAGTTCTGCACCAATCCCGGCCTTGTCCTCGCAGTCGACGGACCCGATCTCGCTGCCTTCGTCGCCGAAGCCGGCACCGCGCTCGCCTCGGTTCCTGCGCAAACCATGCTCCATGGCGGAATTGCCGCGGCCTATCGCAGCGGATTGGCCCGGCTCGACAACGCCGCCGGGGTCGATACCTTGGCGCGCGGCGTCGCCGGCAGCGATGCCTGTGGCCAGGCTGCGCTCCATGTCGTCTCCGCCCGCACCTTCCTCGCCAATCCAGCGCTCGCGCACGAAAACTTCGGTCCGTCCTCGCTGGTCGTGCGTTGCGCCGACGCGGCCGAACTGCACACCGTGCTCGCAGCGCTCGAAGGGCAATTGACCGCCACGCTGCACCTCGCCGACAAAGACCTCCCGCTCGCGGCAGAGCTCTTGCCCCTGCTCGAACGCAAGGCCGGGCGCATCCTCGTCAATGGCTGGCCCACCGGGGTCGAAGTCTGTCGCACCATGGTCCACGGCGGCCCCTTCCCCGCCACCAGCGACGCGCGCACCACCTCGGTCGGCGCGCTCGCCATCGACCGCTTCCTGCGGCCGGTGTGCTATCAGGCGTTCCCCGACGCACTGCTGCCGGCAGCGCTGCAGGACTCCAACCCTTTGAACTTGCCGCGACGCCAATTCACTTGAACCATCCCGTAGCCGCCGAAATTCCTTTTCGGCGGAGATCGATCGCCGAAGGATTTCAGCAAGGACTGCGCTTCACGATTGGCTTCCGCGCGCAAGGCTCGGCCCGAGGT
>CAITOD010000719.1 GCA_903893935.1 uncultured Sphingomonadales bacterium | reverse complement strand
GTTCGCCACCCACGGGCTGGTCACCGCGCCGCACCCGGGCTGCCCGGCGCGCCCGGCGCTGATCACGTCGTTCGGCAGCGGCGCCTCGCAAGGGCTGCTGACATTCAAGGACATTTTCGACTTGCAGCTCAACGCCGACACGGTGGTGCTGTCGGCCTGCGACACCGCCGGCGCCGCCAGCGTGTTCGCCACGCGCGAAGCCGGGCTTTCAACCGGCGGCAATTTCGCGCTCGACGGCCTCGTCCGCGCCTTCATCGGCGCCGGCGCGCGCGCGGTGGTCGCCAGCCACTGGCCGGTGCCCGACGATTTCGACGCGACGTCGCGGCTGATGGGCGGCGTGTTCAAAAACGGGCTCGATCACAGCCTGGGCGAAGCCGTGCGCACTTCGCAAACCGCACTGATGGACGACCCGCTGACCTCGCACCCCTATTACTGGGCAGCATTCGCGATTGTCGGCGATGCGACCAAGCCGCTGACGACGCGGTGACCGAGGCTTTGTATTGACATTGTATGTGCAAAAAGCATAAGCTCGTCCGACAACAAAAGGATTTCCGGCCGTGGCCATGCTCGATTCTGATGCGCGGCTCGGCGGGCGGCGCAAGTTGCCGGCCGATGCCACGATCACCATGCGCGTGCCTGCGCGCACCCGCGATCTGATCGATTCGGCTGCGGCGTCGCTGGGCAAATCGCGCACCGAATTCGTGCTCGACAGCGCGCGCCAACACGCGGTCGATGTGCTGCTCGACCGCCGGGTGTTCAGCCTCGATGCGGCAGCAAGCGAAGCCTTTGCCGAGGCACTGGCCGCGCCCGTCGCCCCCAATGCGGCGCTCATTCGCCTGCTGGCAACCAAGGCGCCGTGGGACTAGACCCGGCCCGGCTGCGCCCGCCCGAGCCTTTGCAAGCGCATCATCACCTCGGTCCGTTCGATTGCGGCAAACCGCCGGTCGATCACTGGCTTCGCACGCATGCGCCGGCGAACGAGGGAAAATCATCGCGCACCTTCGTGGTGTGCGACGCGGCGGACACTGTGCACGCGTATTACACGCTCGCAACCGGCAGCGTGGCGCGCACCGAGATACCGCGCCGCATCCGGCATGACCTGCCCAATCCGGTGCCCGTCATGGTGCTTGGCCGCCTTGCCGTCGATCGCCGATGCCAGGGCCTGAAACTCGGCGCGGCGCTGCTGCGCGAAGCCATGCTGCGCACGTTGCGCGTCTCGGCGCAAGCCGGCGTGCGCGCGCTGGTCGTCCACGCGATCGACGACGAGGCAATCGCCTTTTACACCCGCCACGGCTTCCAGATGTTTCCACCGGAAACGCGTACTTTGCTTTTGCCGAGAGAGACCATTGCGGCGGCTCTGTCTGTGTCAGGCACGATAACGCATGATTGAGCCAACCAAGGACTTCCTTGCGAATTGAGGGGTGCAATCCAGTATTATGTCCCTGGAACATGCCGCGCCCGGCCCAGTCAATATCTCTGCGGCCGCCTCTGCGGCAGCCAATGCGAGCCCTGTCAGGGTCAGCTTGGAATCAGTCAGGGCCGCAGAAAATGCGTCAGATAAGGCGGTTTCCCATGCCGCTACGCCGTAGGGTATGGGATCGAAAATTTTTCCGCTTGCTGGATTTGTAGCTGCGGCGATATAGCCAGCCAATCCCCCGCCGAGGGAATGGCCAGTCAAGATCGCTTGCGGGTAGACCGTCACCCCGCCAGTTGCGGGAAAAATGCTTGCATAGAACTGCGCTGCGAGCGCCGCTTGCGAGTTGGTGCCGATGCCGTCAAAAAGTGACCAGCCATTGAGCAGATCGTTGGCGACGGGAATGTAACTCCCTGTCGGTTGCCCTGTAATTGGATTGATAACCTGTTGCTCATTCGTGCCACGATAGGAGATGACCGTGGTGCCGTTCCAGTTGTAGGCGACGGCATAGAAGCCAGCCTGCACTGCGCTAGACGACGCAGAATCACTGGAGTGGGAAATTACCGTTGCATTTCCGATTTGCGTTCCGATCGAGTCGGATGGGGAGTTACTCAGATTAGAGTCGTAACCACGATTGTAGGAATCCAAGGCCAATATGGCAACAAATAGGTCCTGATCCATTAGTACGACTCCACCGAAAAATCGCCAGGTGATAGGTTGCTTTTTAAGTCGTTAGATTTAATAGATACAGATGTATCACCGTCCAGTCTAGAATTTCTCGCCCTATAATCATCAAACCAAACCAACTTCTTATTAATTCCCGCGCTCACCGGCTCATCGGTTTTCTCCAACACAATTACCTTTATTTTGTAGCCGGGCCCAAAACTACCAGCGAGATTGTCGGGATTGACCGCCTGCACGCTAGCCGGATCCTTGATGTCCGAGAACGTCACCAGCCGCGGATAGGCCGATTCGATACCAGGTCCGCCATAAACCTTCCGATAGCGCGGTAGGACTTGGGGGCCTTTGAGCGCCATGGCTAACTGATATTGGCGATATTCTGGGG
>CAITOD010000718.1 GCA_903893935.1 uncultured Sphingomonadales bacterium | reverse complement strand
TACTGGTCGCGCAGCACGGTTTTGAACTGGCCGGTGTTCATTTCGGGCACCAGCACTTTGTCGTAGCTTTTGAGCAGATCGCCCAGATTGTCGGGCAGCGGCCAGATATGGCGGACGTGGACATGGCTGACATCGAGCCCCTTGCGCCGTGCGCGCCGCACCGCCTGGTGGATCGGCCCGAACGTGCTGCCCCAGCCCACCACCACCAGCGCGCCGCCGGCGTCACCCAGCGCGACATCCTGCGCGGGGATCGAGCGGACAATGCCATCGACTTTGGCTTTGCGCGCGTCGGTCATGGTCTGGTGGCTGGCGGGCGAATAATCGATATTGCCGGTCAGCGGGTTTTTCTCGATCCCGCCGATGCGATGCATAAGCCCCGGGGTGCCCGGCCTGATCCACGGCCGTGCACCGTCATCGTTGCGTGCATAAGGCAGCACCGCGCCATCCGGCCCGTTGGGTTCTTCAAGGAAGCTCGCAGGAAACGGCGCATACCCTTCGGGATCGGGCACTTTCCACGGTTCGGCAGCGTTGGCGATATAGCCGTCGGTCAGGAGGATCACCGGCGTCATGTAGCGCGTGGCGAGGCGCACTGCCTCGATCGCGCAATCGAACGCATCCGACGGGCTGCGCGCCGCGATCACCGGGATCGGCGTGTCGCCATTGCGGCCATAGACCGCCTGATAGAGGTCCGACTGTTCGGTCTTGGTGGGCAGCCCGGTCGAAGGCCCGCCGCGCTGCGAATTGACAATCACCAGCGGCAGCTCGGTCATCACCGCCAGCCCCATCGCCTCGGTCTTCAGCGCAATGCCCGGCCCCGACGATGACGTCACCCCCAGATGCCCGGCATAAGACGCGCCGATCGCGGCGGCAATCGCGGCGATTTCGTCTTCGGCCTGGAACGTGGTGACGCCGAATTCCTTCAGCTTGACCAGATTGTGCAGGATCGATGACGCCGGCGTGATCGGATAGCCGGCAAACAGCATCGGCAATTCGGCCAGCTGCGCACCCGCCACCAGTCCATAACTGATCGCTTCGGCCCCGGTGACGGTGCGGTAAAGCCCCGGTTCGCTTGCCGCCGGGGCGATATGCACCTGCCGCAGCGGGCCTGCCAGTTCGGCGGTTTCGCCATAGGCGTGGCCGGCGTTGAGCGCGGCCACGTTGGCTTCGGCCAGCACCGGGTTTTTGGCGAATTTGCCGTTCAGCCAGTCGATCAGCGGCTGGCGGTCGCGATCGAACATCCACAGCGCCAGCCCCAGCGTCCACATGTTCTTGCAGCGCAGCGCTTCCTTGTTGCCAAGCCCGAACGGCTTGACCGCCTGCAGGGTCAGCGCGGAAATGTCGAACGACAGCAATTGCCACTTGTCGAGACTGCCGTCTTCGAGCGGATTGGCGTCGTAATGCGCCTTTTCCAGATTGCGCCGGGTGAACTCGCCATTGTCGGCAATGATCAGCCCGCCCGGTTTCAGCGCGGCAAGATTGGTCTTGAGCGCGGCCGGGTTCATCGCGATCAGCACATCGGGCGCATCGCCCGCGGTTTCGATCGCGGTCGAGCCGAAATTGATCTGGAATGCCGAAACGCCGAACAACGTCCCTTGCGGCGCGCGGATTTCGGCAGGAAAATCGGGAAACGTCGCCAGATCATTGCCGGCGAGCGCGGTCGACAGCGTGAATTGTCCGCCAGTCAGCTGCATCCCGTCGCCGGAGTCCCCGGCAAAGCGCACCACAACCGCTTCGGGCGCCCCAATCACACTTGTCGTCATCATTGTCCTCGATATCGCGGCCACGACTTCGATGTCGCACCGCAAAAGCCGTTCTCAATGCCCGCCGCCTAGTCCTGCTGCGCGCCAAGCGCAAAAAAGAAATTCTCGCATGCCATGGCGCGCGACGGGCATTGCCCGACATGCACGCGGGCCTTGGTCGCTGTCATTGCGGCTAGTCAAGTTGCAAAAGCGCACCTAACCATCGCATTGGCGGCGATGCCGGCGATTCAACCGCTGCGCGTCCGCAAGACGAGAGGATCGAAGACTATCATGGCACCCTATATCCGCCCCGACGTGGAGGGCTTTCTCGCTTTCCTCAACGCATCCGACGCACCGCCGATGAGCACGATGACACCCGGCGCCGCGCGGCAGACTTACCTCGCGATGGGCAGCGTGGGCGAAGCCGATCCGCTGCCGCTGCCGGTCATCCGCGATCTGACTGCGCCGGGGCCGGCAGGGCCGATCCGCATCCGCCTTTACGACACACGCGAGACGCGCGAAGCTGGGCCGGTGGTGGTGTTCTTCCACGGTGGCGGCTTTGTCATCGGCGATCTCGATACGCACCACGCGTTCTGCACCGAACTGGCCGCCGGGCTCGATCTGCCGGTGGTCGCAGTCGATTACCGGCTCGCACCCGAACACCCTTTCCCCGCCGCACCCGACGATTGCGAGGCGGTGGCCCGCTGGGTCGCCACCAGCCCCGCCGAACTCGGCCGCAGCGTGACCGGGTTGATTTTCACCGGCGATTCGGCGGGCGGCAATCTGACCATCGTCACCACGCAAGCGCTCGTGGCCAATCCGGCCGCGGTGCCGGTCATCCTGCAAGCGCCGCTCTATCCGCTTTCCGATGACCGGCTTGATCATCCCTCGATGCTGCAATTCGGCGAAGGATTTCTGCTCACCGCCGACACGATGGCGTGGTTTGGCGACAGCTATGCCGCCGACCCCGGGCATGTGCGCGCCTATCCGCTCTACAATGATCA
The DNA here is from genome assembly GCA_903893935.1 of uncultured Sphingomonadales bacterium. GTDB lineage: Bacteria > Pseudomonadota > Alphaproteobacteria > Sphingomonadales > Sphingomonadaceae > Novosphingobium. The sequence goes on along the minus strand of CAITOD010000718.1, from coordinate 807 downwards.
TGCACAGACGCCGCCGACCGTGCTAGTGACGGCCGGACTCGATCCGATCCGCGACAGCGGGCGGGTCTATGGGGCGGAACTGGTTCGCAACGGCGTGCCGGTGACGTTCCTCGAAATGGCGGGGACCATCCATGGCTTCGTTCAGCTGCGCAAGGCCATCCCGAGCGCGCAAAACGACATTGCGCGGATATTCGCCGCCATTCGGCAGCAACTTGAAAGACCCTGAATGACAGAACAATTTGCCGCATTGCCCTACCGTCCCTGCGTGGGCGTGATGCTGGTCAACGCTTCGGGCCTGGTGTTTGTCGGGCAGCGGATCGACACGCGCGAAAGAGTGGCGCGCGGCGAAGCGGCCGAGGGCGAAGGCGATGCCTGGCAAATGCCGCAAGGCGGTATCGACGATGGCGAAGAATTGCGCGCTGCCGCCTTGCGCGAGCTCTACGAGGAAACCGGGGTCACTGCCGATCTGGTGCAAGTGATCGCCGAAACGCAGGACGAATATTTCTACGACTTGCCGCCCGAATTGCTCGGCCGGCTGTGGAAAGGCCGGTATCGCGGACAGCGGCAGAAGTGGCTGCTGCTGCGCTTTACCGGCGATGACAGCCAGGTCGATCTGAACGCGCACGATCCGGCCGAATTCGCGACGTGGAAATGGGTCGATCCCGAAACGCTGCCCGACCTGATCGTGCCGTTCAAAAAGCGCGTCTATCGCCAGGTGCTTGACGAGTTCCGCCCGCTGATCTGATGCCAAGTTGCAATGATTGCGACTCTTCTCCCCTCCCCTTCAGGGGAGGGGCCGGGGGTGGG